>CAXBMV010000445.1:0-3488 GCA_963976575.1 uncultured Gammaproteobacteria bacterium
TTTCTACCCATACCAGGCGAGTCTTGCCAGGTTTGATGGCCGCTTTCAAGGCGCTACTATCGCTGGCATCGAACAGAGTCAGGCCTATGTCGCGTTTTTTTGAAATGCGCAACAACCAGTCCAGTGCACCGTGGTACATGATGCGCGGCGCGACGACATGGTCGCCGCTTTCCAGGGTTTCGAATACGGCTGTGATAGCGGCCATACCGGAGGCGAAGCATAATGCCTCGGCGCCGTCATCGAGTTCCGCGCATAGTTTTTCCAGCAGCTCGTAGCCTGGATTACCGGAACGGCTGTAACTGTAGCCCTGAGTGAGCTGGTAATCGCTATCGCGGGCGTAGGTAGTGGAGGGCTGGATCGGCGGACTGACCCCGCCGGTGGCAGCATCGATGTAGTGGCCGGCCTGGGCAAGTATCGATTCCGTCTTACCTGTGGATGATTCAGTCATAGCTGGGCTGCAGTATCTAAAAGAGAAAAACCATAGCCTAGCTGTTGACAAAAATCACCATGAATAGCACTTATTTTTTTGTTGCGCTTGGCCTATGCTTGCGCAACAGTTGCATTCGCCAGAGACCAGCGCCATGTCCAGCTCACCCTATTCTATCGACGCCGAGCAACGCAAGATTGATCCCAGCCGCCAATCCGCACAGCGACTGAAAGCGGATGGCAGCATCGACGATAACAATCGTGTCGAGACAGGTCCTACACAACTGGCTTTCGACGAATGGCAGGCATTGGGTCTGCAGGTGCCGCAGCTCGAGCGTATGCGAGAGTTTCGTCTGCAACGCCTGGTCAATGAATTGCAGGCCCGCGATCTCGGCGGCATCCTGCTATTCGACCCGCTGAATATCCGCTACGCCACCGACAGCAGCAACATGCAACTGTGGATTACTCACAACCCTGCTCGAGCCTGTTTCGTTTCCGCGGAAGGTTATATTGTCCTCTACGACTTTCACAGCTGCGAGCACCTGTCCGCGCACCTGCCATTGGTGCGCGAATTACGCGGTGGAGCATCCTTCTTTTATTTTGAGTCGGCCGAACGCAGCGCCGAGCATGCTGCAAAGTTTGCTGCCGGCATAGACGAACTGATGCGCAACCATGCCGGAGACAATCGCCGGCTTGCGGTCGACAAAATCGAAATCGCTGGTCTGCGCGCACTGGAAAAAATCGGCCTTGAAATTCATGAGGGACAGGAAGTCACCGAAATGGCCCGCCTGATCAAGGGCGTCGACGAGGTCAATGCGCTGCGTTGTTCGGTGGCCGCCTGCGAGGCTGCGATGGACGAAATGCGCGCCGTCATGATTGCCGGCAACAGCGAGAATGAAATCTGGGCAGCGCTACACGCCGGTAATATCCGACGCGGCGGAGAATGGCTGGAAACGCGCATACTCTCGTCCGGCCCGCGCACCAACCCCTGGTTCCAGGAATCCGGACCGCGCATCATCAGCGATGGCGACCTGCTCGCCTTCGACACCGACATGGTTGGTACCTATGGTATGTGCTGCGATATATCACGCACCTGGCTATGCGGTGACGTGGAACCTGACGAGGAGCAGAAACGGATATATCGTATCGCCTATGATCACATCATGAGCAACATGGAACTACTCAAACCCGGCGTGAGTTTCAGTGAGCTTACCGAGAAGGCACATCGACTGCCGGATAACTGCATCCCCAATCGCTATGGCGTCATCATGCACGGAGTCGGGCTTTGCGACGAGTATCCCTCGATACGATATCGTGAAGATCACAAGGCCCATGGTTACGACGGAGTCATACAGCCGGGCATGGTGATATGTGTCGAAGCCTATGTCGGCGAAGTCGGCGGGAAAAACGGGGTCAAACTCGAGGATCAGGTTCTGATCACCGAAACCGGTTACGACAATATGACGAACTACCCATTTGAAGAGGCCTTGTTGAAGTAGGTAGTGCGGACCGTCTGGAGATCCCGGACATGCGCTGCGCGCATTCCGGGATGACGTCCTTTTTATTTAAGGGTGTAAAAGGCCGGGTTCACGCGGAGGCGCGTAGCCGCAGGGATCGCAGGGATCGCAGGGAGATTTTATGCGATTCCAGAGCAAAAGAAATGACCGGAGATTGAGCGCAAACCAATCTACCAAAGCGTCGTCCCGGAAACGCCGCAGGCGTTGTCCGGGATCTCCAGAAGGTTCGCGATGCCTGTTATTCGCACCCGATTGCCGGCATATCCGATCAATAAGTCGGCGCTATATCCGGCTCATCACCACCCAGTTGTTCTTTCCTGTGCGCCATGTAAGCCTGCAGTTCTTCAACCACGGCCGGGTCCGAAGGCGGCGGCTCAAACTCTTCCAATATTTTCGGCCATAACTCGGTGGCCCTGGCGGTAGCGTCTTTGGCACCGGCCATGGTCCAGGCTTCGCTGTTTTGCCAGTCGCTGATGAAGGGTGCGTAAAACGCGTGCTTGTAACGTTCCATGGTATGCGCACAGCCGAAAAAATGCCCTCCGGGTCCGACTTCCTTCATTGCTTCCAGACCGACTTCATCCATATCAATTTTCAAAGGCTTTAGCATTTCGCTCATGTGCTGCAGCATTTCGCAATCGATCACCAGTTTTTCAAACGAGGCAACCAGGCCACCCTCTAGCCAGCCGGCGGTATGGTAAATCAGGTTGCCATGGCCCATGACTGCACTCCATAACGCCATCATGGTTTCGTAGGTCGCCTGCGCATCCACCGCGTTCGAAGCATTGCAGGCACTGCTGCGATAGGGCAGTTTATACTTTCTCGCCAACTGACCGCCGGCAATATTTGCGAGTGCATTTTCCGGGGTGCCGAAAGCCGGTGATCCTGATTTCATATCGACATTGGAAGTGAATCCACCGTATACGACCGGTGTACCCGGGTTGGTCAATTGCAGCAAGGCAATGCCAACCAGCGCTTCGGCATTTTGCTGCGCCAGCGCACCCGCCATGGTTGACGGCGTCATCGCACCCATCAGCGTAAACGGCGTTACTGTCACGGGCTGCCCGAATATCGCCAGTTGCATCGCTCCATAAGCCATCGAGTCGTCGAGCTTGCGTGGCGAATTGACGTTGATATTGGTCATTACGCTGGGATTGGCTTTCATTTCCTGCATTTTGAGACCGCGCGAAATCGCGTTCATTTCAATCGCATCGCGGGCGCGTCCCGCACCGATACCGGTGGCGAAAAAGGGTTTGTCGGACAGGGTCAGGTTGATAAAGGTGGTATCCAGGTGGCGCGTATTGGCCGGCATGTCAGTGGGCGCAGTCGCCTGGTTTCCGAAGAAAGTAAGCACGTTGAAATATTGACCAAAGCTGATCAGCTTTTTGTAATCCTCAAAATTACCGGGACGCCGACCATTGATATTGTCATGCACATTCGGGGTTCCCGATACCAGTCCAAAATTGATCACATCGCTACCCACAGACAAGGTCTGCTCAGGGTTACGCGTTTGCACCTCGAAGGTCTCGGGAGCCTTGCTTACCGTTT
>CAXBMV010000446.1:0-3484 GCA_963976575.1 uncultured Gammaproteobacteria bacterium
GGCGGCGCGCACGGACGAGGTGATCGACGCCTGAGTTTTGCCGGGGGCCTGATTTGCAGTAACTCAGCTGAGCAGAGTCTAAACTTTGTTCAGAGAGAGTAGCGCCAGCGCCACCACGCCGAGCATGGCCAGCGCCATCAGCGAGTTGATAATGAACTGGGTGCGCGGCTTCAGCTTGAGTTGGTGAACGCGACTGCCCACAGCCAACCACAGTAGATGGGTCGGAATCCACACCAGGTTGATGATGAGAAACTTGAGCAGGGTTTCGCTTAGCAGCGAATCAGGGAAAATCAAAAAACCACTGAACAGCGTAGCGTTTACCGCGTAGGCCTTGGGATTGATGATTTGCAGCATGATGCCTGATGCTATGCCGGGTTTTTTCGCGGCGCTGATAAAAGCCAGTTTTCGGCCGGCGAAAGCGATGCGCAGGGCAAGATAAATCAGGTAGAGAGTGGAAGCGACAAGTAGAAAATTACGCGCCCAGCTGCTGGCCAATACCACCGCGGCCAGTCCTGAAACCACGACCAATGCGACCAGATTGGTGCCGACAAACAACCCGGTGACATAGCGCAAACCCGCGTTAAAACCAAAGGCCGCGCCCACGCCCGCGGTGGAGAGAACCCCGGGTCCTGGCGTGATCAGAAATAATATGACGGCGAAGGTGAATACGAGCATGGGCGCGCATACTACAGCATGACCGCACTAACGAATAGTTGGCATGTCTAAAGCGGCACCACTGTTTTTCAGGATGTATACTAGGCGGCACAATGCCCGCATAGACTTTTGCCATGCTATCTAAAACCCGCAAGCTGTTGAGTATTATCTTCATCGCGCTATTGGTGCTGCTGTCGAGCGTCAAGCTGCTCGATGACTATGTCGATGATTACACCACCGAAGCAATTACCCAGGCGGCGGTCACCTATGCAACCGCGCGCGGCCTGAATGCACTGGTATCGATGATCCAGAGCAGCAACATCAGTGCCGGCATCGGCATAGTGTCCGGTTCCATGTCGATAGGCGAATTACTCGATCCGATCAACGATATGCTGGAGCGGTTTTCCAGCGTGATGACACTGGTGCTGGCATCGCTGGCGGCGCAGAAAATCCTGCTGCTGATCGCCTCGCACCAGCTGTTTATTGTTGCCCTGGCAATCCTCGGTCTTGTGACGGTGACCGCCATAGTGTTTGCCCGGCCCGGGTTGCAAAACCTGTTATTCAAATCATTTCTGGTACTCGCCTTTATTCGTTTCTGCCTGGCCATTGCGGTGGGTCTGAACAGCGGCGTCGATCATTTGTTTCTGGAAGAGGCGACGCGGGAAAACGATCAGCGTATCGAACGTTTTCAGGAAAACCTGCTGGAAATCAACACCACAGAAATGACCGATCCAGAGAGTCTGAAGCAGTCGAGTATTAATTTCTGGAAAAATTTAAACCTGGAAGAATTGAATCGCAGGGTAACCGATGGCATAGAGAATTTTATCAATCTGGTAGCGATCTACCTGCTCAAGACCATCCTCTTTCCCCTGCTGTTTTTCTACCTCACGCTACAGACCATCAAAACACTCTGGCGGGTGGAATTTATTCAGCAGGGCTGGACGCCTGCCGGAGCTGATCGATGAGAATTTCGCCAGCCGATTACGGCGCGCGCCTGGATGACTTTTTCGCCGGCAACGGACGCCTGTTCGTACTCACCGGCGCCGGAGTCAGCAGTGCTTCCGGGCTGCCGGTATATCGCGACGAAGCGGGAGACTGGAAGCATAATAAGCCGATGCAGTATCAGGAATTCATCGCTAACCCCCGTGCACGAAAGCGCTACTGGGCGCGTTCAGTGATTGGCTGGCAGCGTTTCGCCGAGGCAATTCCCAACGCTGCACACGATGCGCTGGCGCGGCTGGCATCGCGTATCTCTATTTCGGCGCTGGTGACGCAGAATGTCGATCGCCTGCACCAACGCGCCGGAAGCCCTGCGGTGATCGATCTGCATGGCAATCTGGAAGAGATTGTCTGCATGCAATGCGCAGACGTAAGCGCACGCAATGATTTTCAAAAAAGGCTGCTGGATCTGAACCCACAGTTGCAAAGCCTGTCCGCCCAGGTATTACCCGATGGTGACGCAATGCTGCAGGATTTCGATTCTGACGAGCTGGTCGTGCCCGAATGCGAAAGCTGCGCAGGCATGATCAAACCCAACGTGGTGTTTTATGGTGAAGGGGTACCTGCCGAACGCGTGAAACGTTGTTACGCAGCACTGCAGACTTCGGATGCGATGCTGGTGCTGGGTTCCTCGTTGATGGTGTACTCGGGCCTGCGTTTTGTGCGCGAGGCCTATCGCATGGAAATGCCCATAGTGGCCATCAACAGGGGTTATACACGCGCGGATGACCTGTTCGACATCAAGATCGAGGCGGATTGCGGCGAGATACTACAGCAGTTTTTGATGAGACCGGAAAGCGTGAGTAAACCCCCGCCGCTGGAAGCCGTGGTGAATCGTGAATAGCTGGAAACGCCTATTGCTACCTGCCTTGCTCGCGGGCTTGCTTGGCAGTTGCGCCTCACACGACAAATGGCACCAGGCCAGCCGTGAGTCGGCGGGGCTGGCGCCCGATCCGCAAACCACCAGCGAAGCGGTCATCCAGGTCTACGGTGCCGATGCCTTCGGCTGGTATGGCTGGTTCGCAATCCATACCTGGGTTGCGACCAAGCGCAGCGGGGAAAAAGAATACACAGTCTACGACGTGGTCGGCTGGCGCGCCTGGCCGGGTCAGACGGTGGTGCGTGAATTTCAGGATATACCCGACCGCTATTGGTATGGCGCCAGGCCGCGCCTGCTTTCCAGCCATCAGGGCGAGGACGTGGATGCCCTCATCGATGCAGTAGAAGCGGCAGTGGCAAGCTATCCCTGGCCGCAAAACTATGAGGCTTTTCCGGGACCGAATAGCAATACCTTCACCGCGTGGATAGCGCAGCAAGTGCCACAATTGGATCTCGACCTGCCTTTTTCGGCGATAGGTAGCGGCTATGCCGATGCGAGCGAATGAGGCGAATCGAACGCCGGCGTTGAACTCGACGCGTTAAATCCACTCAAACCCTTTCATAGACCTTGCACAGGAAGGCCCCGCACAGCGGGTCCAGGCAGAATAGCCAGCAAGACGGGGAAGGCCGAAGTTGAATCATCGAGTACAGCTAGCAAAGCAGACGAATCGTCCGCCAGCGCAGAATGTCGCCGACCTGCGACGCATACTGGTGGTTGAAGATGATGCTGATATCAGCCATCTACTGGAAATCCACCTGCGCGATAATGCCTTCCAGGTCGACGTGGTTAATAATGGCATCGACGGCCTCAATCGCGCCAGCAATCACCCCTATAACCTGATTGTTCTCGACTTGATGCTACCGGGTCTGGACGGCCTGGAAATCTGTCGTCGCTTGCGCCAGCAGTCGGTGAGTGTACCGATCTTGATGTTAACGGCTAAATCCTCGGAAC
>CAXBMV010000447.1:0-3481 GCA_963976575.1 uncultured Gammaproteobacteria bacterium
GAAAAACCAGCAAAGGTAAGTAACCCGAAGCTGACCGAATTGCTCCAACTGAGACTGGGTGACGCAAACCCCTCCAAGCCGGTAGAAACCCCGCTGAAGGGCATGTACGAAACCCGTTTTGGTAGCAACGTTGGCTACCTCAGCGCCGATGGTCGTTACATTATCGTCGGTAACCTGATCGACCTGAAAGAGGGTCGAAACCTGACCAACTTATCCCGTCAGCGTGGTGCTTTGTCTGAGTTAGCCGGGATTCCCATTGCCCAAAAAGCGGTATTCCCGGCACAGGGAGATGAAAAGGCGGTGCTCACTATTTTCACCGACACCTCCTGCCCCTATTGCAAGCAACTACATAGCGAGGTACCCATGTTGCAGCAAGCCGGCATCAGCGTGCATTACCTGCCCTATCCCCGTGGTGGCAATCAGGGGCCGGGCTACCAGGAACTGAAACAGGTCTGGTGTGCCAAAGACCGTGCCGCGGCGATGAACATTGCCAAAGGCATAAGCGCTGGCTCATTGTCCAAAGGAAACTGTGCCGGCGCGACGATAGTCGACGAGGGTTATGCGCTGGGTAATCGCGTTGGCGTAACCGGAACGCCGGCATTGTTCAAATCCAGTGGCGAAATGATCTCGGGATACGTGCCCTTTGCGCAACTCATTCCCCAGGTATTGAATAATTAAGCGCGACAGATTGACCTTGCTTGACTGAAATCAATTTATTTCCGCAGAATCGCGATTACCATGGGCTCTTAGCAGCAACGAGAGACAATTATGTATAAGACTATTCTGGTACCGATCGATCTTGCCCATGCCAGCGAGGGCAGGAAAACCATCGACTTCGCTATTGCGCACAGGGGTGTAGATACCCGGGTTATCCTGCTCCACGTCGTCGAGGAAGCCCCTGCCTGGGTAGCGTCCGAACTACCCGCCGGCATAACCGAAAAATCAGTACAGGAAGCGGAAAAGGCGATGATGGCGTTGGCCAGCGATTCTGGCGACGATCTTGAGGTCGAAATCCGCCATGGCCACGCATACAATACCATCCTCGAAGTGGCCGAGAAAGAAAACGCGGACCTGATCATACTGGCTTCGCACAAACCGGGTTTGATCGACTACTTCATCGGCTCCAACGCAGCCAAAGTGGTACGCCACGCCAAATGTTCGGTGCTGGTTGTTCGATAAATCCGGGTAATCTCTCGATTCAGGCAGGCGGATAGCATTGCTCCCGCTTTACATCACCCCCCTGTATGCCACAGAATTTCAGACTGCTGCACACTAGCATGGCGGGAGTATGACTTCGATGGTCGATAGCAAACAGGTTACCCAGGGGTTTCTCGACAATTCGCAATACCTGAGCGCATCGATACGGCATTACGAATGGGTCTACGGGGAAGACTTTGTCAGCCCTGGCGGCAAGGCTCTGGCGCGGGAAATGATCGCCCGCCTGGCACCCGATGCCGGTTCTAAAGTTCTGGACGTCGGTTGCGGACTGGGCGGCAGCGCGTTCGTGATGGCGAGCGAGTATGACTGTTTCGTCCACGGCATCGACCTGTCGAAAAATATGCTGGAGATAGCGCAGCAGAAATTGGCTGCCTACGGTCTGCAGAATCGTGTCGAACTGCAATGGGGTGATTGCCTGGAAATGACCTGCGAATCCGCCTACGACGCGATTTATAGCCGCGATGTATTCTTGCATATCCACGATAAAGCACGCCTGTTTTCGGTACTCTTCGCCGCATTGCGCCCGGGAGGAAGACTACTATTCACCGATTACTGCTGTGGCCCGCAACCCTGGAACCAGGACTTTTCTGAATACGTTGAGGATCGGGGCTATCGCCTGCATGGCCTGGACGAATACGCTGGCTTGATTTCCGCAGCCGGTTTCGACAGGATCGAGAGCGAAGATTTGACCCAGCGCTTCATCGACATACTGCATTCCGACCTGGAACGCATCGCCACCCTGAAAATCGAATTGCCGCAAAGAAATAAATTACAGCAATCCTGGCAGCAGAAATATCTGCGCGCGACAGCGGGCGATCATCGCTGGGGATTGTTTAGCGCGACAAAGCCGGAGTGAATCTATGAATCAGGAGCAGCAACTTGAGGCAGTACTGGGCCGGATACCAGGATTTGAAAATCTCACCGCAGACGAATATAGCGTCGAGCGACTCGGCGGTTTGACCAACCTGGTCTATAAAATCGACTGCGGTGGCGATAGCTACGTATTGCGCATACCCGGCAAGGGCACCGAGGCTTATATCGATCGCGCGGTCGAAATCCACAATGCCAGAGTCGCCGCGGCCGCCGACGTCTCTGCGCAAGTAATCTATGCCGATAGCGACAGCGGCATCATGCTGACACGCCATATCGATGGCATAGTAACCATGAGCCCCGATGCATTTAGCCAGCGCGATGGTGCAGCGGCAAGAGCCGCCATAGCCCTGCGCAAGATGCACGACTGTGACCAGCCCTTCCAGTTTCGCTTCGAATTATTCACCATGATCGACGAGTACCTCGGCATACTCGATCAGCGCAAGGCCGAGCTGCCTGCGGGCTATGCCGACGTCGTCGAGGCAGCGCAACCGGTGCGCGCCGCGCTGGAATCGCAACCCATCGAACTGGCTCCCTGCCATTGCGACCCGCTGTGTGAAAACTTTCTTGATTCCGGTGAACGCATGTGGATCGTCGACTGGGAGTATTCAGGCATGAACGACCCGCTCTGGGACCTCGGCGATCTGTCGGTAGAAGCCGGGTTTAACGAAGCCCAGGATCGGGAATTAATGCATGCCTACTGCGGCGGTGAACCTGCTCCGGCACAAATCGGGCGCATGATAATCTACAAGGCGATGTGCGATTTGTTGTGGACTCTGTGGGGTCTGATCCAGCACAGCGATGGCAATCCAGTCGAGGATTTCTGGGCCTACTCGACAGGCCGATTCGAGCGTTGCAAGGCACTGATGGACAGTCCCGGTTTTGCGCAGCATGTCAGCGCTATCCGTGGCGGATGAATCCGCCTTGGCTCAACCGCTGACGCGATCCTGTCCATTGATCAGCGACACGCCGGCATCACCCAGTGCGTTGATGAATTTCGCTGGAGGCAGGCGATCCACCACCAGCATATCGACTTCGTCGAAGTCGCAAACCCTGACAAAGTTCTGGTTACCGAACTTGCTGTGATCGGCGACGACTATGGTTTTACGCGCCTGTCGAATCACCGCACGCGAAAACTCCGCCTCCTCAAGGTGATAATCCATCAAATTGCCGGCATCGGTAATACCACCGATGGATAGCACCGCATAGTCAACGTGAAACTGGCGTACAAATTCGATCGCCGCCGAGCCAAAGGTGGCCCAGTCATCCGCGCGCAGCGCACCGCCGCAAAGATGTACCCTGTTACTCGGCTCACGCGCCAGGGTGCGCGCGATCTCGGTGCAATTGGTCACCACCGAAAGATCCCGGTGATTACTCAGCGCGCGCGCCACAT
>CAXBMV010000448.1:0-3480 GCA_963976575.1 uncultured Gammaproteobacteria bacterium
GCTGCTAACCCGTAACGCCAACCTGGCCGACCCGCTGGAACTCGAGGCGATCAATCGCCAGGCTGTGATCGAATCGGCGCTCGGCAGCGCCGCTTTCGCCGAAGACATAGGACTGACCCCGGATCGCATAATCATCAGTTGCAAAATGAGCCGCGTGCCCGATCTGTTGCATGTTTACCGGAAACTGGCGGAATCCTGTCGCTATGCCCTGCACCTGGGTTTGACCGAAGCCGGAATGGGAGATCCAGGAATCGTTTCCTCCAGTGCAGCGCTGGCGATCCTGCTCGATCAGGGCATAGGCGATCCCATCCGCGTTTCCCTCACCCCGGAACCCGGTGCCAGCCGCGATCGTGAAGTCAAGGTGGCGCAGCAGTTGCTACAATCTCTGGGGTTGCGTTCCTTCACGCCGACAGTCACCGCCTGCCCGGGCTGCGGTCGCACCACCAGCGAATACTTCCAGGTGCTGGCCAAGCAAATCCAGCAAATGCTGGATCAATCCATGCCCGAATGGAAGCACCGTCATCCCGGTGTGGAATCGATGAGGGTTGCGGTAATGGGATGTGTGGTCAATGGTCCGGGTGAAAGCAAGCACGCCAATATCGGCATCAGCCTGCCCGGCACTGGCGAACAGCCGGTAGCACCGGTTTACCAGGATGGGGAAAAAACGGTCACCCTGAAAGGTGACACCATCGCAGAGGAATTCATCGGCCTGGTAAACGACTATGTCGCCAACCATTACCCGTCGCAGTAGCGCTACTTAATCTTCTCTATTTCGCAGGCAATTTCGTAAAGCACATCATTGTTAATGACGCGGGCGACGACTACCGAGGCGTGCATGGGTTCGGTTTCTGCTTTGCTCGGGGTCAATACAATTTCGAGTATCGTGCCCACTGCTATGTCCCTGCTGGAAGTAAATAGAATGCCCTTGCCGCTGAGGTTGATGACATGGCCGCTATAGTTGCGCTCACCACCGCGATGTGAATAACTCAGTTGGCAGTCTATCGGCATGCGTAATAAATCGCGCTTTTCAGCGTATTTGATCATGCCGATCAGCGCCTAGATAGCAAACAGCTTTCCAAAATTTGCGACATCCAGGATTTTTCGAACATCGGAAGATGCCCGCGTAATCTCGATTTTCGAGGACTCGCCACCGGCATGCTCGCGCAGTAGCAGTAACATACCCAGAGCCGAGCTATCCAGGTACTCGGTACCCGATAAATCCACCACGTATTCGACACCGCTGCCGCCGGTATCCGCATATGAAGCCCTGAATTCATCGTACAGCTGGAAATCAAACTTACCAGCCACAGCAATAGTAACCTTGCTACCATTTTCGCTGACCGTCGTGCTTATTGCCATGAATCTACCTCTACTCGTTTCCGGGGATTACAGAAGGTTAAACATTCCAATTGCGCCATTATCCGTTGACCTGGCGTAATCACCTACATGTATAGACTATTTTTATACAGTTACCACTGAGCCAAGATAATAGCAGGAAATACGGCCGGGACCGCGGCAAATTGCCCTGCATCCGGCTTTTACGCTGGAAATGGACAGCTATGCCGGCATAACAGTCGTTTAATTATCGTGAAGATGGTCGCCTAGCAAATAATGATCTGGTTTTTGCCGTTCATTTTCGCCTGGTAGAGGGCCTTGTCGGCCCGCTTGAAGGCAGAACTAAAACTGTCGCTATGTCTCACCAGGGTAATGCCAATGCTGATTTTTACACGCAGAGAGATTGAGCTATCCGCAAAATCCATTTTCTCGATGCTGTTGCGGATTCTTTCGCTGACGTCGATCGCACCGTTGAGATCGGTTTGCCCGAGGCCACCAACGAACTCGTCACCCCCGTAGCGATACACCAGGTCAGTGTGCCTGACTTCCTCGCTGATCACTTCGCCTACTTTTCGCAACACCTGATCACCGGCATCGTGCCCGCAAACATCGTTGATTTGCTTGAAACCATCCAGATCCATGACCAGCAGCGCCATCGATTGTTTGTGGCGCTTGGCCAGGTCGATTTCGCGCGGCAAAAACTTTTCCATCGCAGCGCGATTATTCAATCCGGTCAGCGGGTCGCGGTAAGCCGATTTGAGCGCGACCTGATAGAGCAATGCATTCTTGATCGGATAAATCAGCGAGCACAGCATGTCTTCCAGATCGCAGACTTCGCGACCGTTGAATATTTTCTGCTTGTACAGAGTTACCTCGCCTAACGGCCGATTCTGCAAGGTGAGTCTGTAGTTAACGCTAAAACCATCCATGACCCCCTGCTCTATCACAGCATCCAGCTCGTCGCAGCTGAAGCGATATCCGCAGAACTTGGTCATCGTCGAAATTTCCGTCATGAAGGCCTCGATTACCTGGCCGATTTCCAGGTTTCTCGATAGCAGGTCGGAGAGTTGCAGTATGCGCAGGTATTTCTTGCTGCTGGTAACCTGCTCGTTGCTCCTCGGGTCCAACGCAATCACTTGTGCGGGGGCCTGCGACGCGACTTTCTGCTCATTAGCTAATAGTGTGGTTTGCGACATTATTTCATTTCCCATGATTCGGATTTGCCTTTCATGATTACCATGCCAAATGCGTGCCAATTAAATATATTCATATATATCAATTAGTTAACTAATGTTTTAACGAGACGATTCAGGAAAAGGCAAAATATTGTCGGATTTCGACGATTTTATGCGTCATTTAGGCCGTTTATTCGAGCCATGCGGCTCAAGAATCCTGAGCACTGGCCGAAACAGGATGCAAGTGTCAGATTATTAGCGTTTATGCAGTAAAAATTCCCCCGCTTTGATTTTATTCAACAGTGGGCAACTGCATAGGCGGCAGTTTATTACCCGGAGTGGATAACAATTGCCAGTATGGAAATATCAAACGCCAATAGTTCTGTCACAAACACAGCGAGCGCAATTCCCGTCAGCGACCTCAGCGCATTGCTGCTGCGCACGGGGCCGATCGAGGCGCGCGTGCTCAAATTGCTCGACAGCGGCCTGCTGCTCGGCAGCCGGCTTGGTGAAATCCTCACCAGTAACAACTTCAAATTCAAGGTCGGCGACCGGCTGATACTGCGCATCGACGCGAGCGCCAGCAAACCATTGCTGCGCGTCACTGCGGCACCAGCGCAAGCCATAGTTCTCGACCTGCGTGACGCCCCCGCCCTGACCCGTCTGCTGCTGCCCGGGCGGGCGCAACTGGCCAGTGTGACCACTGCCGGCCCGGACAAAATGCAATTGGTCATCGGCGAGCAACGCGTCAACACAGCCGCACAACCAGGCATACGCAAGGGTCAGTTACTCAGCCTGCTACAATCCGCCGACCGCCGCTCCGTGGAAATTCGCCCAGTCGATGCCAGACCTGTTCTGAAGGCGCTGGTCATGCGCCTGATCGCGGCACAATACGACAGTGGCCGCCCACCGGCGCTGGTCAACTTGCTGCGCCTGTTGCATCAGGCAGACCCAAAGGCTGTTCGTGGCG
>CAXBMV010000449.1:0-3476 GCA_963976575.1 uncultured Gammaproteobacteria bacterium
TGATGAAAGCCGGATATTCGATTTCGGGTAGCGCATCCGCTGATGACAGCAGGGTTTCGGCCGGCACCGGGATGCCGATGGATTGCGCCAGCGCGAGCACCAGCGCCTTGTCGTAACACAGGCCCAGTGGCACCGGCCCGCTGCCGCTGTAGGCTATGCCCATCATTTCCAGGTAGGCGGCAAGATGTAATTCGTGCCGGGCTTCGTTTCTAAAGCCGGTATCACAAAAGTTGAGTAGAAATTCCGGCGTATGCTGGCGCATATCCTCGAGCAGGCGTTCGTGATCGTTGTGGTATTCGAAGTGATACTGGTCGAGTTCTGCGAGCGCGGATTTCAACCGAACCACCTGATCGAAATCGTCGACGGTAAAGGCGCCGCCGGGCTTGCCGCGGTCGGGCAGGCGCGGATCCCCGAGCATCACGCTAATAACGGGTCGGGACATGATGGCAGACTCCGATGATGAAACCGCGCTAACTATGCCACCAGCTTTGCGTATGCGCCAGACGATTCATCTCGACAGTGAATCAGCAGATGTATTTATGCGCGCACACCACTGCCAAGCAATGGTAGTATTTCGTCGGTCCGGGGTGACTTATTCTGTTCGAAGCTGTGTCTGAACAGGGAGGCGCAGGCCCAGGTAAAACAACAAAGAATTAACAACGAGGCGGAGACAAATGGACAAAACACCCATATATTTGAAGCGATTCATCAACGGCGTGAAGAAAAGAAACCCCGGTGAGAAAGAATTCCACCAGGCGGTTTCCGAAGTAGCCACGACCATCTTTCCCTATATCGCCGACAAGCCGAAGTATCACAAGATGCAAATCATGGAGCGTATGGCCGAGCCTGACCGCGTCATCATGTTTCGTGTGCCCTGGACGGATGACATGGGCAATATCCGTAACCAGCGTGGTTACCGGGTACAGTTCAACAACTCGATAGGGCCATACAAGGGCGGGCTGCGCTTTCATCCGAGCGTGAACCTCAGCGTTCTCAAGTTTCTCGGTTATGAACAAACTTTCAAGAACAGCCTCACCGGACTGCCGATGGGCGGTGGCAAGGGCGGTTCCGACTTCAATCCCAAGGGCAAGACCGATAACGAAGTAATGCGTTTCTGCCAGTCGTTCATGACCGAACTGCACCGCCATATCGGTGAAGACACCGACGTACCGGCCGGTGATATCGGTGTCGGGGCGCGCGAAATCGGTTATCTGTTCGGCCAGTACAAGCGCATAGAAAATCGCTTCGTCGGCGTGCTCACAGGCAAGGGTATGGAATTCGGCGGCAGCAAGATACGCACCGAAGCCACCGGTTACGGCGCGGTTTACTTCATGGAAAACATGCTCGAGCACGTTGGTGATGGCTTCAAGGGCAAGACTGTTGCGGTATCAGGGTCAGGCAACGTCGCCACCTACGCGGTAGAAAAGGTCAACCACCTCGGTGGCAAGGTCGTCACCCTGTCGGATTCCTCGGGTTTCATCCACGACCCCGATGGCATCACCGAGGAGAAACTGGATTTCGTGCTGGACTTAAAAAATGTTCGCCGCGGACGCATCAGCGAATACGCCGATAAATACAAGTCGGCCAGTTTCCACGAGGGCCGCCCTTGGGGCGTAAGCTGCGATATTGCAATTCCCTGCGCGACGCAGAATGAAATCAACGAAGAGGAAGCCAAAACCCTGCTGAAGAATGGGTGCATGGGAGTTTCCGAGGGAGCCAATATGCCCACCGAACTGGCCGGCATCGATGCGTTCCAACACGCGAAAATACTTTACGCGCCAAGCAAGGCTGCCAACGCAGGCGGAGTTGCGGTTTCGGGACTGGAAATGAGCCAGAACAGCGCGCGTGTTTCCTGGGAAGAGGATGACCTGGAAAAGTTGCTCAAGGATACGATGAAATCGATACACGATCGCTGCGTCAAATACGGACAGGACAAGAAGCACGTGGATTATTTGCGCGGCGCGAATATCGCAGGCTTCGTCAAGGTTGCCGATGCGATGCTTTCTTTCGGGCACACCTAGGCAGATGCAAAGGCCTGTCGCTATGATGCGGCAGGCCGCAACCTTGTCAGTCTGATTCCAGCAGTTGCCACTGTCGGCGCAGGGCATCCCCTTGACCACGAAAACACTCTTCGCAGGACACGCAGTGCCGAATTCTGTCTATACGGAAATGGCGGAAGTCGCGCCGCAGCTCGCACCAGGCCACCAGTAGCATGGACTGCACGTAGTAGATGATTGCGATCGGTTGAACCCTGCGTTGCGACAGGCTTTCTTTTTCATCGCTATATTCGAGATCGAGTTTTTGCTCCTCACGTATTGCTGCGCGGATTATTTCCGGCTCCACCGTTTGTGGCACCAGGGCTTCGCGCTCGGAGGCTTGCAGACTTTCCATGCGGCCACGCAAGCTATCAATCTTGTGGGAAACGCGCTTCGCCGCTTCGCGCAAACCACGATCACCGGTTTGCGCCACCAGGCTGAGGCCGACGACTATGGCTTCGATTTCATCGTGGTTGAAGTTGAGTGGCGGCAGGTCGTATCCCTGGCGCATCATATAGCCGACACCGGCCTCACCCTCGATTGGCGTACGCATCGCCTGTAATGCCTGGATGTCTCGATAAATGGTACGCGCTGAAACCTCCAGTCGTGCGGCGATTTCGGCGGCAGTAATGCTGCGCTGCTCGACGCGCAGGATTTGAATGATTTCGAAGAGGCGGTCTGTTCTGCGCATCGATAGTCTTTTCGTATTTATATTTTTGTCAGCATAGCACAGCCTACTGACAGCACGTTGTCAGTAGCGCTTCGGTATAATCAATTTTTAATCATCTTCGGGGTGCCTGGTGGCGACGAAAAGAATGGCTGGGGTAACCCTTGTTTTGGTATCGGCGCTGGTATTCAGTACCGCAGGCCTGTTCGTTAAGGGCGTGGACGCGGATATCTGGGCGATACTCTTCTGGCGTGGCATCAGCGCCAGCCTTTTTACCGCGGTCTATGTCGCCTGGCGTGGTAGCAGCAGGCGCGAATTTGTCGGTATGGGCTATGCCGGCGTCTTCGCCGCGCTGGTCGGCGCCTCGGCTACGCTTGCCTTTATTCCGGCCTTCAAATACACCTCTATCGCCAACGTTTCCATGATCTGGGCCTCGGCGCCGTTTGTCGCCGCAGCAATAGCCTGGCTGTGGATGCGCGAAAAGCCGACGCCGCTGGTGCTGGTCACCAGCCTCGCGGCATTTTTCGGCGTGCTAATCATCGTCGGCGGGTCCTTCGGTGGCATCCATTTGAAAGGCGATCTGCTGGCGTTGTGGATGACGCTGGGTATGGCGATGTATCTATGCATTTATCGACGCTACCCGGATACCCCGGCCGCCGGGCCGTCAGTACTGTCCTGCCTGGTGTTGCTGCCTATTGCTGTTTTTTTCGGTGACCCATTGTCAGCGCCGTTGCATGAAATCCTGATCATGGCTTGCTTCGGTCTGGTATTCG
>CAXBMV010000450.1:0-3474 GCA_963976575.1 uncultured Gammaproteobacteria bacterium
CATGACCAGGCAGCGCTTCCTGGCAGGCATTCGCGTACTCGACCTGTCGCAATACATCCCTGGCCCGCTGGCGACCCGGCAACTCGCCGACCTCGGCGCAGACGTGATCAAGATCGAACCGCCGCAAGGCGACCCGATGCGCCGTTTCATGCAGGCCGAGGATGGCGCGCCCTCCCCGGTTTACCAACATTTGAATCGCGGCAAGCGCATTCTCAAACTGGATCTGAAATCGACTAACCACCAGCAATGCCTGGAAAAGTTAATCATCGATGCCGACATACTGCTGGAATCCTACCGTCCCGGGGTACTCGACCGTCTCGGTTTTTCACGCGACATACTGAACAAGCTGAACCCGCGATTGATCCACTGTTCGCTGTCCGGTTATGGCCAAACCGGTCCTTATCGCGGGCGCGCCGGACACGACCTGAACTACGCCGCACTGGCGGGTATTCCACACTACAACGGCAATGGCGAGCAACCGGCGATGGTATTCCCGCCACTGGTCGACCACGCCGGTGCGATGCACGCCAGCATCGCCATGCTGGCCGCACTGCAGGGCAGGCATAGCAGTGGCGAAGGTACCTGGCTCGACATCAGCCTGTTCGAGAGCGGACTTAGCTGGCAATACCTGCCGCTGCTGATCGATGGCATGGAAGCCGGAAAGAGTCTGCTCAACGGCGCTGCCGCCTGCTACAACCTTTACCAGTGTGCCGATGCTAGCTACTTCAGCCTCGGCGCAATCGAAACCCATTTCTGGCAAAATTTCTGTGGTGCACTGCAAAGACCCGACTGGGTTTCACGCCAGTACGAGGCGATGCCGCAGACCGGGCTGCTTGCCGAGGTGAGCGAGTTGATTAAACAGCATCCACTGGCTTACTGGCATCAAAGACTCGACCAGGTCGATTGTTGTTTCGAAGCGCTATTGCATCCAGATGATATTGGACATCATCCACAGGTACAGGCACGCCAGTCGCTATCAAAATCAGGCCCCGGTTATCCCGGCTGGATTAACCAGGCGACAGTAACAGTCGACGAGAACTTAATCTCGATTGCATCGACGAAGACTGCAATCTGGAAGTGACCCGGACGAGTACCCGGAATTAAGGTGACAGTTAACTTAATTATTGGTGAGGCATACTGGGCCAGTTAACCGAATTACAGTCGAATTAAGTTAACTGTCACCTTAATTATGCCGGGATTGACAAGGCGCAAGTTTGATCGCTCAATGTAGGTTATTGTACAGCCTGTAAGGATGGATTCTGTAACAAGTAAACCAGGGGTTAGCAACATGCGCTATTCTATCGCCGTTATTATCCTGCTGTTGTCGGCCTGCGATGCACCATCGCAAAACCTGGCACTCGGAACCCTCGAACGCGAACGCATAGTACACACCGCAACTGCCAATGAAATCATTACTTCCCTGCCGGTTTTACCAGGCAGCCTGGTCACCCGTGGCACCCTGCTGGTGCAACTCGACAACGCATTGCAAATGGCGCAGGTCGACAAGGCCAGCGCCGAAATGGCACAGGCCGAGGCGAAGCTGATCAAGTTACGCAACGGCGCCCGCAAAGAAGAAGTCGCCTCGGCAGCTGCGGTTGTCGCTGGCGCGCGTGCGACGCTGGCTGAAAGCCAGTCCAGTTTTGAGCGCAGCTTGAAACTGCGCGAGGAGAAACTGATCAGCCAGTCCGAACTCGACAAGGCACGCGCGGCTCGCGATGCCGGACAGGCGGTTTTACAAAATGCACTGGAAGCCTTGCAAGTGCTGACCAATGGCACCCGCGAAGAGGATTTGCGCGCCGCCGAAGCCGCGTTAAACGCAACGCTTGCTACCCTGGCCAGCGAAAACAGGCGACTGGCCGACTTGACCATAACCGCCACGCGTGACGGCATACTCGACAATCTCCCCTGGAATCTTGGCGAACGCGTCACCATCGGCAGTCCTCTAGCGGTGGTCCTCGCTGGAAATGCGCCCTACGCGCGCGTCTACGTACCCGAGCCTTACCGGGTGAAGCTGAATTTCGGCGACGCCTTGATGGTACATGTCGACGGCATCGAAAAACCGATTTCCGGCAAGTTACGCTGGATATCGATGGACCCCGCTTTCACACCCTACTATGCATTAAACCAGGCCGAGCGCTCCCGTCTGATGTACCTGGCAAAAGTACAACTGCCCGACAGCGAGGCAGGCCTGCCCAATGGTGTACCGGTGCAAGTCGAGCTACCGTGAACGACTACGCCATCAGGGCAGAAAAACTAAGCCGCAATTTTGGTGATCTAAAGGCCGTACAGGAACTAGACCTGGCCATAGACAAGGGCCGCATATTCGGCTTCCTCGGCCCTAACGGTAGCGGTAAAACCACCGCCATCCGCATGCTCACCGGACTGTTAACACCGACCTCCGGAGAGATACAGGTACTTGGCCACAAATTGCCAGATGGCACCGAAAACTGCGCCTGCAGATTGGTTACATGACGCAGAAATTCTCGCTATACGACGATTTGACGGTAGCGGAAAACCTCAGGTTCGTCGCCAGCATTTACAGTCTGCCAGCGCGAGCGGCCCGGCAACGTATAGAGGAGCTATTGTCCGTTTACGGTTTGCTAAAGAATAAAGACAAGCTGGCCGGGAGCATGAGCGGTGGGCAACGCCAGCGCCTCAGCCTGTCGGCGGCGGTCTTGCATAAACCTGAATTATTGTTTCTGGACGAACCCACATCGGCGGTCGACCCGGAAAATCGTCGCGAATTCTGGGAACAGTTATTCGATCTCAGCGAACAGGGCAGCAGCATACTGGTATCGACCCACTACATGGACGAAGCCGAGCGCTGCCACAAGCTGGCCATCCTCGAGAATGGCATCAAACGGGCCGATGGCACACCCGATGAATTAATGCGCGACATGGGCGCACAGGTCGTCGAGGTAGACTCGTCAAACCTGCGACAACTGAAACAATTACTACTCGCATTAGCCGAGGTCGTCTCAGCGGCACAGCTGGGTTCGCGCCTGCGGGTTCTGATAAAAGACCAGGTCAGTGATCCACTAAGTTTTCTCAGGCAGCAACCCTTTATCAAAAGCGAAGATCAGCTAAACCTGGTGCGGCCGAGCCTGGAAGATGTTTTCGTGATGAGCACGGGTAACCGCCGACCATGAGCGCGCTAACCAGAATTCATGCCATCTTTGTCAAAGAGTTAACCCAGCTCAAGCGGGACAGAATGACTTTCGGCATGATAATCATGATCCCGTTGATACAGCTATTGCTGTTCGGCTACGCGATTAATACCAATATCCGCCACATCCCTGTCGGTGTCGTCGACTATAGCCACAGCGCTTTGAGTCGTATCCTGATACAGACGGTTAACGCCACACAGGTGGTCGAGTTTACTGCGCATTTCAACGATGTCGCGGAGGCGCAAAAAGCCATAGCCAGGGCCGAGGTCAGGGCCGTATTGATCATACCCGCGGATGTCAGCCAGCG
>CAXBMV010000451.1:0-3473 GCA_963976575.1 uncultured Gammaproteobacteria bacterium
GAGCTGGAATGCCGATCGCCAACAGCAGCTCGACAGTTACAAGCAGACGCTGGCCAGGCTCAACCCCGACTTCCAGACCGAGCATGGCTATCCGGCCAACCGTCCTGGAAACGCCAATCCCAGCTATTGTTCCAATTCGCTGGCACAGGAACACGGCGCGCTGATGATGACGCTGGAAATGCCATTCAAGGATGCCAATGACACCCCGGATCAGCTGCAAGGCTGGAGCCCGGAACGCTGCGCCAGGCTGGCGCATAGCTGTCTCGATGCATTACATCTGAGCTGGGATGAGGTCATTTAGGGTGAGTTCGATCTAAAACGGGATAAATCGACCCAAATTGATAATTTTCGTGCTATAAGAGCTAACTAATTCTCCTGTCCTGCCGTTACAAGGGCTAGTAATAAAATAATCTACAGGCAGTAACTTGCTGCCAGCGTGAGCCATGATCAGTTTAGATAGTTTGACTTCCAGCGACTTTATGCCGCATGGGATGTGTTACATGTGGGAACCGGGATTGCTCTGGTTGCATGTCATATCTGATAGCCTGATTTTCGTTTCCTATATCACCATTCCTTTTATCCTGGTTTTCATCATTCGCCAGAGATCCGATCTGATTTTCTCCAGGGTAATGATGTTGTTCGGCCTGTTTGTTTTACTCTGTGGTTTGACCCATCTGGTCGCGGTATGGACGGTGTGGAACGGACACTACTGGTTTAGTGGCAGCCTCAAGTTTGTAACCGCGCTGGTTTCACTCGCCACTGCGGTTATGCTGTGGCGACTGGTGCCGGCATTGAAGATCATTCCCACGGTGGAAATATTGCGCGAGGAAGTGGAAGCGCGCAAGCTGGTCGAAACACAGTTGCAGGAAAAAAGCGATTTACTGCATAAGAAAACAGCCCAGTTGCAAGCCAGTAATGAGGAACTGGAAATCTTTGCGATGGCCGCGTCGCACGATCTGAAATCACCCCTGGTGACGATAAGCAATCTGGCGGGATGGATTAAACAGGATTTAGTAAAAGAAGGTCATGTTTTGTCAGAGCAGAACGAGCGTCATTTTCAGATGATGGATTCGCGTCTGAAGCGAATGCAAAATCTGCTCGCAGGATTGCTCGAGTACGCCAGTGTCGAGGATCAGGAAAACAAGCTAGGCTGGATAGATTGTAACGTCCATTTTGTCGAGTTGTTCGATATGTTGAATGCGGATAATGAAGTGACCTTACACTGTGACGCCGGGCTACCCAAATTCGAGACCCTGGCAACGCCTTTCACCCAGGTAATGCGCAACCTGATCGATAATTCGATTAAGTACCGCAGCGGCGATAGCGGAAATGTGTGGATATCCGCCGACCAGGGCGAAGAATTTTATATCTTTCGCATCAGAGACGATGGACCTGGTGTGGCGACAGACGATTTGCCCAAGATCAGCAATATATTTACCAAGCTTGAATCTGCCGACCGGGTCGAGGGCAGCGGTATAGGCCTGGCATTGATCGCCAGAATTATGCAGCGTGTCGGTGGCGAGGTTGCATTCGAGTCGGAACCGGGCAAGGGCTTCTGTGCCGTGGTTACCTGGCCAATGAACATCGAAAGCATCGTCGATGCTGAGCCGCTCAACGCCTAGGGCTCAATTTAAGCGGCAGTTGCGTGTCCTGGATTGCGCGAATTCAATCCTGCAGCTGAATGCTGGCGGGAAGGTCGACACCAAATCGTTGCGCCCAGGGCGCAATGTCCCGCATGATCGTAGGAAACAACTCTACACCTTGTTGTAATTGCCGTTGCCGCCGGCGCCAGGCCAGCTTGCCCGGCAGGCGTACCTCGAGATCGTCTGTGTCGGGCTTCGATTCATCGGCCAGCTTTTTGAAGGCTCGAATCTGGCGTTGGTAATCCTCGCGTGCGCAAAAAGCCTCGGGGTCGATGATCTGGATAAACACAGAATTGGCTTCACCATCGCCAGCGACAGAAGCATCGCCTCGACCGTAGCCAGCCAGCGCCATGCTCAATATCTCGCTCATCAGGCTGAGCGCCTGTCCCTTGTACCCATGCGACAAACCACCGATCGGCAGAATGCTGCCAGGCGGGTCGGCGAAAAACACCGCGGGATCATCGCTGACTTTGCCGTCACGACTTTTAAGAAACTTCCCGGGCAGCTTTTCACCGAGGCGTTGCGCACGCGTGACGTAACCGCCGGCGGTTACGCACAGGCTTAAGTCGAACAAAATCGGATAGTCATCATCGGCGGCGACGAAAGCAAAGGGATTGGCCGAGTAGATTGGATCGCTGCCGTTGTGCGCACAAACCGTGTATTCGTTCGGGGTGGAACAGGTAATGATGCCGAGGTAGCCGGCTTCGGCGATTCTTGGCAGGTAGGCGCCGAGACAGGCGATATGCTGGCTGCGTCTTATGGTCGCGCATACCAGTCCGCGCTCGCTAACGCGCGCCAGCGCCTGGTCGATCGCCGCGGAGACTACCCATGGTCCGGGTAAAAAGTCGGCATCCCAGTTAAACAGGTTGCCGCGATCGGCCAGCACCTTCGGTTCTCCCTGCCTGCGAGAGCGATGCTCGGTGAGCCAGCTCAAGTTATGTGCCACGCGGTTCATGCCGTGGGTAGTAAAACCGAGCAGGTCAGCCTCGAGGAAGACATCGGCCATCACCGCGGCACGATCCTGCGCCAGCCCGGCGGCTTCGAATAGGCGGGTGGAAAACTCGCGCAGCGCCTGCGCCGGATAAAGATTTTGCATTTCGGGGCGGTCTCCGCAGAACCGCAAGATGTCAATAATTAAATGCAAACACTGCCACAAACCGCTACACTGCGCCACCCTACGACCGCGGTGCCCCTTTCATGTCTACCGAAAACTTACCCAGCTTTGCGCAAATGGCGCTGAGCAAGCCGGTTTTAAAAGCTTTGGATCTGGTGGGTTACGAATTACCAACTCCGATTCAGGCGCAAACCATACCCTTGATTCTGCAGGGACGTGATCTGCTCGGCCAGGCCCAGACCGGAACCGGCAAGACCGCGGCGTTTGCATTGCCGATTTTATCCAACCTCGATTTGAAACAGAAAGATCCGCAGGTACTGGTGTTGGCTCCAACGCGTGAGCTGGCCATCCAGGTGGCCGAGGCCTTCAAGACCTATGCCTCGCAAATGAAAGGTTTTCACGTGTTGCCGGTATACGGTGGACAGGAATACGGTACCCAGACGCGTGCTCTGGAACGTGGCGTGCATGTCATTGTTGGTACTCCGGGGCGGGTCATGGACCATATGCGTCGCGGTACTTTAAAGCTCGGTCAACTGCATACGCTGGTGCTCGACGAAGCCGACGAAATGTTGCGCATGGGTTTCATCGACGACGTCGAATGGGTGTTGGGGCAAATTCCCGATAAGCGACAGATAGCCTTGTTTTCGGCGACGATGCCGGCTGTTATACGCAAGATTACCCAACATTACTAAATATATAGATGGTGAAATAGATTT
>CAXBMV010000452.1:0-3471 GCA_963976575.1 uncultured Gammaproteobacteria bacterium
ATCGAGCTCAGCGGCATTCCGCAATTAACCCTGTTGCCACCTTCGACGCGACTGGTTTTCGCCAGCAAGGCGACCCTGGTGGTGGATCTGGAAAATCGTCCCTGCGTCTACCCGGCACAGGTCATCGACAGCCATTACCCCAACAAGGGGCGCAAGTTTGTGCGTCAGGCGATGCACAAACGCGGTGTCTGCGGCTGGATGGAACGCGAAGGCAGCATCGCCTGTGGTGACACTGTCGAAGTCTATTTCCCCGAACAATATCCCCACCCATTGCAATTAAGCGCAATCTAGTCCGGCACTATGCCGTTCAGCGCCCAGCTGTAGTCGAGAAACTTCGGCGATAGCTGTTCGGCGGCGAGTTGCTGCTTCAATTCGGGCGAGGTAACGTAGGCGGCCAGATATTTCTGCACCGATCCGGCCTGGCTGGAAAAATCCTGATCGAACCAGTCGAAGATTTTCGACAGGTATATCGGCTTGCCGGAAAAGTCATTTCTGGTCGGGTTATTGATAAAGGCAAAGGCGCTGGCCTGCAACTGATCTTCCAGTTGTTCGGCAAAATAAGCCTGCGAGGGCAGCGCCGGGCAGGATTGCGAGGCACAGACTATGGCGAAATGGATGCGGGGTTCGCCCATAGGTCTGAGGATCTCGTGCTCGATATCGTAGAGGCTGATGCTGTGTCCGCCCACCTCGTACTTGGCCAGTTTGAAATAGCCGACGCGTCCGAAAAACGAATCCGGCGAGCGCCCGTCGATGATGCCCTTGATGGCGAGCACATTGTAGGCATTGATCCAGAAGGTCAGTTTTTCCTCGCGACTGGGGAGTTGCTTTGCATCTACTTCAGCGAGCGAGGCCACATAGGATTCAAAGCGAGGGTCAGCCTTCATCGCAGGGTAATCGACCACGCCGTTGTTGACATGCTCGCCGACGAGTTGATTGAACGGAAGATGCAGCGCGTCGCTGGCGATTTCGGCCTGGACAGGGCCGCCTAGCAGGAGCGCAACAATCGACAGGCTGGTGAGTAACAGTGTTTTCATAATTTCTGGGCTATTCAGGTTTAATTTCTACAGAGCGGTTTAGAACCCTCCCGTCGCGGATAAGTTCAGTTGCGCCGCGCGTTCGCAGCGAAGGCAGTGCAAAGACTTTAGCTCGGATGTCGCGGATTTCTCTGGCCCCGAGGTGATCGGGGCCAGAGTAATAACAGGATTATTCTTCGAAGATGATGAAGTTGCCGGTGTTGTACAGTCCGGCTGGATTGAATGGGGCACCGGTGCTTGGGTTTGTATCGCCGCTATCGCGGTAGTTATACACCATGCCCACACCGATCACCTTGCCGCCTGATTTCATCGCCGCCATGATGACGCGGCCGCTGTCGCTGACATCGAAGCCATCAAACTTGAATAAACCGGGAATGTCTTCGAGGGTTGGATAATCGATCGCTAACGTGAAAGTACCGTAGGTACCTGGCGCAACGCCGAAATCGGGGTAGCCTGGCCCGGATGTTGTTGCAGTAGCAGCAAGACCCATGATGTCCAGGCTTTGTGGTGCGCTACCGGGAAAAGTCACATTAAAATCAATGCGATTGCTAGTTGGTGCACCAAAAACCGCACGTAGCGCTTCGGGGGGAGCGTTGTCGGGGAAGGATATGCCGGTGAAACTCCTGCCGGCAAAATCAACCAGGCTGGCCGCGTTGCTGGTCTTGAAGGACAAAAGACCACCCTGGCCGGCAGGCAGATCCATCACGAACAGGCCGCTGCTGGTAACCATCAGACGTAGAGAATTGCCACTGATGGTACGAGATCTGACGCCATTGACGCAGCCATCGTCGGTAAAAGACTCAGATTCGGTACCAGTGCGATAAATAATACTGGGAGTAGTAACCGAATCTGGAGCATCAAAACCGAAATCCGAATGCAGGATATTAAGCTCGTCTAAGGCTGATATCCGATACATACCGAAATTTTCGTTAACCCCGAGACCGGTGCGGATGAAGGTATAGTCCCCGCTGATATCGTCCGCACAAGCATTGTTATTCTTGACGAAGCCGACGTGCAATTGTTCGGAAACGCCCATCGGATCGGTATTGACGAATAGGGCGACCCCGGGTGCTTCCATAATTTGCAAGGTTCCGGTTGGATCGGTGGGGCAGGCTAATAGCCCAGCTGTGCAACTTGACGTGCTTATGGTGCAGGTACGCAGGTTGAAGGCATCAGCCGCAGCGCAATTGGCGGTTATGCTGAAAGTGTAATCGGTTTGCCCGGTGTTATTGATAACCTGCCAGGTGGCGTTCAGCGTGCTGCCGCTCAGGGTCCATTCGGCGTAGTCGCCGCGGGTACTGGTGGTGGCATAGGTGCTGTTGCTACTACCGCTGAGTGCCGATCCACCACCGCCGCCACCGCAACTGCCGAGCAGTACCAGCAAGGCACCGCCGAAAAGAAAAACTATCACTGAATTCATTTTCATCACGCACTCCCGGGTTATCACTGTTTTTATTGACGGGCTGCGAGGCTTGAAGCGCTGCTCAACCCTGCGCTCAGATTACCGAGAAACCACAGAGAAACAAGTGATATTTTTACGCGCCGGGCAGTCGATTGGTGATCGCCAAATGGCGCTATGAAAGCCTGTTAACGCTCGATGGTATAGAGCAGGTCGGCGCCCTGGGCTTCGCCGCTTTCCGCCTTCAGTTGCCATTTATCGGTGATTTTGTAGCGCAACGAAAAGGTGTTAACCGCCTCGATCAAGCCGACGCCGTAGCTGACGTATAGGCGGGGTGAGAGATAGCGTCCCACCACCAGCGAAGCCTCGTCGTTGGGACCGGCTTCGACGCGCATTTCATCGAGACCGAAGCGATCGCCGAGCAGGCGCGCGAGGCGATCGCCGCCGCTGAGACCCAGCGCCAGCGCTGCTTTGGCGACTACCTGGCCTTCCTCGCCGGAGGCGGTTTCCATGGGCCGGCCCAGTACCAGATAAGACAGGGTATCGGTCTGCCCCATGGCCGGATTGGAAAACAGTTCCAGCTGCGGCTGATCGAGGCTGCCCTTGACGCGGATACCGGCGGTAATGGCGTCAATCCGCCGTACCGCGCGAAAATTCAATCCCGGGTTGGTCAGCGGCCCGCCGGTATAGAGCAAGCGGCCCTGCTCGACATCGAGCCTCTGCCCGTAAGCGCGGTATCGTCCCTGCGGGATATTGATTTCGCCGGTGGCTCGGGTTAACTGACCGGGTTCGTCTTCGAGCAACAGGCTGCCGTCGAGGCGTCCCTCGAATCCAAATCCAAAAACGGTGACCTGCTCGCCGAGGATCAATCGCACTCGCGTGGTCATCGCCCATTTCTCTGCGGCGGCCTGTTCTCCGCCGCTAATGACGACATCGCTGGACACCTGTGCGGCCGTACTCACATCGGTGGGTTGCAGCTTTGCATAGGGGATAGTAACGCTGCCGCTGGTGACAATATTGTGGTGCTCGATGTTGACC
>CAXBMV010000453.1:0-3470 GCA_963976575.1 uncultured Gammaproteobacteria bacterium
AATATCTGTGCGGCGTTACCCTGTAGCAGACTGAGCGCATTGAAATACTGGTGATCATCGACCGCGTGTGGAAACGGGATCAGCAAAGAGGCTACGCCCACCACAGAAAGCTCGGTAATGGTGAGCGCGCCGGCACGGCAGATAACCAGATCGGCCCAGCTGTAGACTTCGCGCATATCATCGATAAAGCTGACCACCTCGGCCTCTATTCCTGCATCGGCGTAGTTTTGCCTGCATTGCTGCAAATGCTTTTCTCCACACTGGTGCCAGATACGCGGACGTCTTTCACGGTCGAGGCAGGCTATCGCCTGGGGTATCACTCGATTCAGCGTGGCTGCACCGAGGCTCCCGCCTATGACCAGCAATTGCATGGGTTGCTGCATTCTCGGCTGCATACGAATACGGGGTTCTTCGATACCGAGCAGGCTGGCACGCACCGGATTACCGATACAGAGGCTGCGCGGCGTCGATTTGATTGCCTCCTCGAAGGCAAAGTAATTTCGCCTGGCCAGGCGGTTGAGCAAACGGTTGGTCAAGCCGCTAACCGAATTTTGTTCGTGCAGGAATAATGGAATACTCAGCATCCAGGCCATCAATCCACCCGGCCCGGAAACAAAACCACCCATACCCAGCACCGCCTTCGGACGCAGACGCTTGAACAGACGCAGCACCTGCCAACAGGCGCGCAGCAGACGAAACGGAGCCAGCAACAGGGTAACGGCACCCTTGCCACGCAATCCCTGCACGTTCAGCCATTCGATGTTAAAACCGGCAGCCGGCACCAGGCGTGCTTCGATACCACGGGTAGTACCCAGCCAGACTATCTGTTCGCCTCGCTCGCGTAAAATCTCGGCTACGGCTAGAGCCGGGAAGACATGTCCTCCGGTACCGCCAGCCATGACGACTATGGGTTGCTGCAGCGCAGTGCTCATGACTTTGCTCCGCTGGCACGACGTTTCGAACTATTGCCTTCGCTGACCTGGTATTCGTAAAACACACGCAACACCAGCCCTACCGCGAAAGACATGCTCAGTATGCTGTTGCCACCATAGCTGATAAACGGCAGGGTCAGGCCCTTGGTCGGCAGTGCGCCCATGTTGACGCCGATATTAATGGTCGCCTGCAGTGTAATCAGAAGGCCGACGCCATAGGCGAGGTAAGCGGCGAAGGCCTGTTGCTTCTGCAGTACCATTTTGCCGATGGCAAAGCAGCGCATCACGAACAATGCGTACAGACCGATCAGAAATAACTGGCCAAACAAACCGAATTCCTCGGCGTAGATGGCGAACAGGAAATCGGTGTGCGCTTCCGGCAGGTAGAACAGCTTTTGCACACTACCGCCGAGTCCGGCACCAAACCAGCCGCCACTGCCTATCGCGATCAACGACTGGGTCAGCTGGAAGCCACTGTTAAACGGGTCGGCCCAGGGATCAACAAAAGAAGTAATGCGCGCCAGGCGGTAGGGCGAAGACACAGCCAGCAGGCTCATGATGGCCAGGGTGCCGCAGACGAATACGATGAACTGGCCAAAACGCACTCCACCGAGAAAAATCAATCCCAGACCGGTCATCAACAATACCGCGGCGGCACCGAAATCCGGTTCCATCACCAGCAGCCCACTGGCTACGGCGAGGATCAACATCGGCTTGATAAAGCCCATGGTATTGGTTTGCACTTCCTGCGAACGACGTATCAGGTAGCCACTCAGGTAAATGATCAGGAAAAGCTTGGCAACCTCGGAAATCTGGAAAGTAAACAGACCGAAGTTCAACCAGCGGGTACTGCCATTGACGGTGTGACCTACCCCGGGAATCAAGACCGCAGCAAGCAGTATGATCGAACCGAGCATCAGCAACATGCCGTTGCGCTTCCAGAATTCCAGTGGAATCCGGCTAGCCACCCACAGCAGCAGCAGACTCATCAGGATGCGCAGGAACTGGCGCTTGGCGAAATAAAACGGATCATTGGTTAACTGATCGGCGATGCTGATAGACGCCGATGAAACCATGACCATGCCGATAAAAATCAGCACCAGATAAAGTATCAGGATGACGCGATCGTATTCCGGCGACAGATCGAAACTGCTGCTTTCGCTAGCCACGGACAGATTTCTGAAAGCCTGACTAGCCATCGATCAGCGCCCTCACCCTGGCCATGAAATCGTCGCCGCGCGCCTCGAATTTTTCATACATATCGAAGCTGGCGCAGGCCGGCGCCAGCAACACGCAATCACCGGTCAGTGCCTGCTGTTGGGCGCACGCAACCGCCTGCTGCATATTCTCGACGCGTTCAATCCTGGTGCTACCCTGCCAGGCCTGTTGCATCAGTTCGGCATCCTCGCCCATCAACAGTACCAGCTTGACCCTGTCACTCAAGGTTTGCCGCATCAGCGACACATCGGCACCCTTGGACTGCCCTCCGGCAATCAGGATCACAGGGCGGTCACGCCCTTCTATGGAAGCCTGCGCGGCGCCGACATTGGTCGCCTTGGAATCATTTATCCACTCCACGCCATCGATTTCGGCAACCCACTGGCTGCGATGCGGGATACCCTCGAAGTCCTTCATCGCCGCCACTATCGCCTTTCGGGAAATACCCATGGCGCTGGCTATGGCCATGGCCGCGAGGCAGTTTGCCCAGTTGTGACGGCCGCTGATCCTGAGTTCATCGACATTGATCCAGGCCTCTTCGGCGCGAGCCAGCCACAGCCCCTGCCTGTCCTGCAGGCGAAACTCTGCGGGTGAGGCCGGATCCAGGCTAAAACACAGGTCGTCTACATCATGACGCGTGACGCTGTCGTCACAATTACTCACGCATATTTCCGCATGGTCGAATATTCTTAATTTGGCCTTCACGTAATCGCCATAGCTGTCGTAACGATCGAGATGGTCTTCGCTCAGATTGAGCAGTGCCGCCACGCGAGGTTTCAGCGATTCGCAGGTTTCCAGCTGGTAGCTCGACAATTCCAGCAGATAGCAATCGGCTGCCTGTTCAAGCAGATCCAGCGCGGCCGTACCGAGGTTGCCACCTACCGCCACTGCCTGCCCATCAGCCGCAATCATTTTTCCGACCAGGGTAGTCACGGTGCTCTTGCCATTGGATCCGGTGATCGCGATGACCGGCTTGTCGGCCAGGCGCGCAAACAGCTCGATGTCGCCGATGACCGACTTGCCACTGGCCAGCGCCTGCCGGATTTCCGCCTGGCGCAATGAGACCCCGGGACTGACCACCAGCGTATCGGCCCAGGCGATCAATTCGCTATCGAGTGCCGGTGCGTGGAAATCGACGTCAGTAAACTGTGACTTCAGTTGAGCCAGTCCAGGCGGCAGATCGCGTTTGTCCTGAATCTTGCAGCGGTAGCCATGGGCGAGCAGAAAACGCGCCGTCGCGTATCCGCTTACCCCTAGTCCAACCACCAGGTAGTTCACGTCTTGCAGCAATGTCGCTTGAGCTTTCACCTGTTGCATTGC
>CAXBMV010000454.1:0-3466 GCA_963976575.1 uncultured Gammaproteobacteria bacterium
TTTTTCGTTTTGTTCCTGAGACTCTGCCAGACTTTGCTTTGACTCCCGCGTAATGATCATGATCAATACCAACAGAAATATCATCGCAAGCACACCGAATCCATAACCAATCAAGTTATAGCGCTTGCCCTCTCTACTGGCGTTGCGTATCGCGACAAGCAGATTTTCGCTGGCAGTCAATAATTGCGGGCTGATCGACTGCATATTCAATGCCGCTTCGTGCACCTTGAAAATCTGCGAGGAGTTATCGGCAAATTGCAGCAGATTACCAACCACAGTTTGTCCGGTAAATTTACTGATTCCCTGCGAAGGACTTCCCTCAAGCATGGCCAGCAGCTGCTTCTCGATCTGCTCTGAGTCATTGGCAAAACGGTCGGCGGCAGACATGACCATCTCACCGTCGGTCAGAATCTGGTTCAAACTGTGCTCTATGCCTAAAAGCAGGATCAGCTGACGCGAGGCTACCGCTATATTCCGACGCGGCGCATTCGCCTTGACCAGCTCCGCAACCACGGCCTCAGATAGCGACATCAACTCAGGTATGGACTCATTGATCTGGGTAACATAGTCGCTGACCGTACCAATCGATGCCTTGGCTGCGACCACGGTAGCTATATTCCCGTCGTATTCACTCCAGCTTGCCTTCAGATTTGCATACTGCGGAGCGAAGTTCTGTGGCAGGGGCGGAATTTCGGCATCGCCATTGTTGAATTTTTCGAGATTTTTCAGAAACCGGCTCTGATTCACGGCGAGTCGATCGAATGCCTCTGTATGCCCCGAAGATGCCTCCAGCGCATTCACTGCAATTTGCTGTGAAATAACCTGTAACTCAGACGCAATCAGTGAGTAGCGCTCGTGCTTGCGGCTAAGATTGGCTTCGTATACAAACAGGCTAACCATGACCAGCACCGAAATTACCAGCAAGACGCCCACGATAAACGTTTTCTTGTTCACTGCCTTGCTCGCCTGACTAGCAGGCGCAGCAGCGCTTTTCTTCTGCCGGGTGAACAAATTTCTTAATTTATCTAAACCTGCCATTGGCCCCTCTATACATAGCTAACTGCCGTCTATACAACACGTAGAAACTGATCGGCTTTTGCCAGCTTGTCTACACTAAACACATTCCAGCGGCGCACCTGGTCTGAAAATATACCTGACAGAAAAGCACCGATGTTACCTACATCCGGTTCAACCACCTTTTCGTGATCCTCCGGTTTAAATCGACGCAATCCGTAAACTTCGTCGACCAGTAAGCCAGCAACCAGTCCTTGCCTGTTGATAATTAAAATCCGACTTTCCTTGCGAACTTTGCTGGCCTCTCCAAACAGAAAGGCTTTCATATCGAGTACCGGCATCAGGCTACCGCGAATATTCGCCAGGCCTTTAACCCAGTGAGTAACCCCCGGGACCCTGATGGTTTCCGGTGGTGGCAGTATTTCGCTGATATCATCCATCTTCGCCAGCAAGGCGACATTGTTGATCGAAAATCCGATCCCTATCCAGTCATCCACGACTGCCCTGGCGACCGGTAATCCGCTGGAGTTATTGCGACAGCGGGTTTCCAGCGATTTGAGCAACTCGAATGGCGAAGTTAACGGCATAAGTCGGCTGCTTAATCTTCGTAATTACGATCGAATCCAAGTACCTTATTGATACGCTCGATCAAATCACGTTCGTTGGCTGGCTTGACAATGTAATCCTTGGCGCCCTGGCGCATTCCCCAGATCTTGTCGGTTTCCTGATCCTTGGTGGTAATAATAATAACCGGTATCGACGAGGTGACCGGATTTCGGCTCAAGTCCCTGGTCGCCTGAAATCCATTTTTTCCCGGCATGACCACATCCATCAGGATACAGTCGGGTTTAATTTCAATGGCCTTTTCAATACCTTCTTCGCCATTTTTTGCGACAGACACTTCGATATCGTTATTCAACAACATACTTTTGAACACGTGCACTTCCGTAGGCGAGTCATCTATGATCAAAATGTGTGTCATCCTGCTACCCCGTGTTTCACCAATAATTTGGAACTGTTCATAATCAACCTACGTGCATGGTGATTGCATTGATCAAATCTTCCTTGGAGAAAGGTTTGGTCAGGTATTTTTCAGAGCCTACGATGCGCCCTCGGGCGCGATCAAAAATACTGTCCTTACTCGACAACATAATTACCGGTGTCGATTTGAAGGTCTGATTATTCTTGATCAAGGCGCAGGTTTGATAGCCATCCAGACGCGGCATCATGATATCGACGAAGATAATATCTGGTTTATGCTCGGTGATTTTAGCCAGCGCTTCAAAACCATCGATCGCGGTTACCACTTCGCAGCCGACTTTTTTCAGCAGTGTTTCGGCGCTGCGCCGTATGGTTTTGCTGTCGTCGATTACCATAACCTTGACGTTCAGGTTAACGGGTAATTCGGTGACGTCAGTGCTTTGAGACTCGTCGTTCACATGCCCCCCAATAGGATTGGTGCGGGTATTCCCCAAGTTTACATCAATGGATTATATGGATTTTTTCAAGTAAAACCAGTAATTTATTAAAACTACATAATGTAAATTCTACGTTAATTTCAAGCCTGTCCATAAATACTAAATCGCCTTCTGGCCCCATTGAAAGTAGTTCAAGAATCACTATTTAACAAGCCGATTGGCAAACTCATTGTGTCCGACTGCGCCAAGATTTTGATGTGCTTGTTGGCGCATATTCAGTAAAATCGATCCGGCCTGTTTTCATTCTCACAATCGCAGAGGGTCGGCGAAGCTTCCCTCGCAAACTGTCAGGCGCGACCCGGGGACGATTGCAAGCAGTCCCCATGGCGAAGTATCAAGGTAATCAGCGGGCAGCAACCATGCCAGTCGACTGGTTTAAATCAACACTGGAATAGGCACTTCATGAGCAAAGCACGCAAAATCGGAATCGTTATGGATCCGATCGAATCGATTAAACCCTGGAAAGACTCCAGTCTCGCTATGCTGCTGGAAGCACAGTCGCGCGCATGGGAAATTTATTATTTCCGCCTGCAAGACATTTATATGGACAATTCTATCGCCATGGGCCAGTTCAAGATGCTGACACTGGAAGACGATAATAAGCATTGGTTTGAGTTCGGTGAGCAAGGCCATTGCAGGCTCGATGAACTCGACGTCATACTGATGCGCAAAGACCCACCCTTCGACATGGAGTATGTTTACTGCACCCAGTTACTGGAGCAGGCGGAAGAAAACTCGGTGTTGGTGGTTAACCGCACAGCCAGCCTGCGTGACTGCAACGAAAAACTGTTTACCCGCTATTTCCCGCAGTGCTGCGTGGAAACGCGGGTTAGTCGCGACCCTGCCCTGCTCAAGCAGTTTATCGACGAGATGGGCGATGTCATCATCAAGCCTCTGGACGGCATGGGTGGCAAATCAATCTTCAGAATCCGCCGCGGCGACCCCAATACCAACGTTATTATTGAAACGGTCGC
>CAXBMV010000455.1:0-3448 GCA_963976575.1 uncultured Gammaproteobacteria bacterium
AAAGCGCGACTGCTCCACCATGGCATGCAGCTGTCGCAGCGTAGTGGCCGCAAAAACCGGGTTGCTTAACAGCAGAAAGAGTAAAAACAGGATGAAGCGTTGCATAGTTGTTTCGGGCTATAGTGCGCGGCAGTATAGCAGAGCGATAATTAAAGTCGCATCTGCGTTTCAAAAATATAGGGTAGCCACTTGATGCATTTATTCCTCGTCGATTCCAGCATTTTCGTCTTCAGGGCCTGGTACGGTCCCGACAAGACGATGATGAATCTCGAGCAGCAGCCCAATCAGGCATTTATCGGCTTCACCGACTTCGTTCACCGCTTGCTCAGCGAACAGGCGCCCGCGCGTATCGTCTTCGCCTTCGATGAGAGCCTGAAAACCTCTGCCCGCAAGGAAATCTATGCCGACTACAAGGCCAACCGCAGTCCGGCGCCGATAGAGCTCAAACGCCAGTTTGCCTGGTGCCAGCAGTGGATCGACGCGCTCGGTATTTCGCGAGTCAGTAGCCCGCACTGGGAGGCGGACGACTTGATCGGCTCGCTGGTGCACTATCACCGCGCCGCAGATCTGCCGGTGGCGCTACTCACCGCCGACAAGGACCTTACCCAGCTGGTCGCGCAGGGTGATCTGTGGTGGGCTTATCTGGATAACTACAGGCTCGACTACGCCGCGATCACAAAAAAGTTTGGCGTCAGGCCCGAGCAGATCGCCGACCTGCTGGCGTTGATGGGAGACAAGGTCGACAATATTCCCGGCATACCCGGGGTAGGGCGCAAGACCGCAGCCAATCTGTTGAAGAAGTACCACAATATCGATGAGTTGCGGCAAAACCTGCTGGAAGTCGGCAAGATGAAATTTCGCTATGCAACGAATGTTCAGCGTTCGCTGATCGAAAACGAAGCTCTGCTCGACATCAGCGCGCAGCTAACGCGTATTAACTGCGACCTGGACGAAATGAAGGCAGTACGTCTTACCCGGAGGGCCCCCGATGCGCAGGCCCTGCAGCAACTCATGCTGGAGCAGGCGATGGACCCTGCGCGCCGGCAACGCTGGCAGGATTTTCTCGATTCGAAGACGCTACAGTCAGCCTGCCATGCCTAAAATCCTGCTGTTCAACAAGCCTTTCCAGGTGCTCAGTCAGTTTTCTCCTTCCGGCGATAAACGCACACTCGCCGATTTTATCGATATTCCCGGTGTCTACCCGGCCGGACGCCTCGACTACGATAGCGAGGGGTTGATGTTGCTGACCGACGACGGCCGCCTGCAGGCGCGTATCAGCGATCCCAAATTCAAGCAGGCCAAGACTTACCTCGCCCAGGTGGAGGGGTCGCCGGACGACAGCGCGATACGTCAACTCGGACAGGGCGTCTTGCTAAAAGACGGTCCCAGTCGTGCGGCTAAGGCCAGGCGCGTAGCCGAACCTGAATGGCTGTGGCCGCGCCTGCCGCCGATTCGCGAACGCAAAAATATCCCCACGCAGTGGCTGGAAATTCAGATCAGCGAGGGACGCAATCGCCAGGTGAGGCGCATGACAGCGGCGGTCGGACACGCCACGCTGCGCCTGCTGCGCATCGGTATCGCGGAATGGTCGTTGGGTGATTTGCAGCCCGGCGAGTACAGCATGATCGATGATTGACTGGCTGCTTATAGGCCGGCCGGTATTCGATCAGTTTGCAAAGGCTCGGTCGCAGATGCAGCGGGGGTGCGGGTAATGCATAGATATTGCTAATATTCGCCCGATTAATCGTGTTACGATGCCCGAATAATAAAAATAGTTAAGCTAGACGGCAAGTTACATCAGGGGGAGAGCAAATAAATGAGTGAATCCACGAGTAGCCACGCTGCACTCGAAGTGAAAGACTTGCATAAAAGCTTCGGCGAGCTCGAAGTCATTCGCGGGGTTTCTTTAAGCGCGCAAAAAGGCGATGTGATATCGATACTCGGAGCATCCGGCTCGGGCAAGAGCACCTTTCTGCGTTGCATCAACCTGCTGGAAATTCCCTCGGCTGGCGAAGTCTCGGTCGCCGGTGAAAAAATCCGCATGCAAACCAGTAAATCCGGCAATTACGAACCCGAAGACATCCATCAGGTAGAGCGTCTGCGCGCGCGCCTCGGCATGGTGTTTCAAAGCTTCAACCTGTGGTCACATATGACGGTCATCGAAAATGTGATCGAAGCGCCGATACATGTGCTCAAGATTCCCAAAAAGGAAGCCATAGAGCAGGCCGAAGCGATACTCGAGAAAGTCGGTATTTACGATCGTAAGGATTATTACCCTGCACAGCTATCCGGCGGCCAGCAACAGCGCGTCGCCATAGCGCGCGGCCTCGCCATGCGTCCCGAAGTGATGTTGTTCGACGAACCCACCTCGGCGCTGGACCCTGAACTGGTCGGTGAAGTGCTGACCGTCATGCGCGACCTCGCCGACGAGGGTCGCACCATGCTGGTAGTGACCCATGAAATGAGTTTCGCCAGAGATGTATCCTCGCAGGTGGTATTTCTGCACGAGGGTATGATCGAGGAACAGGGCGAGCCGAAACAAATGTTCAGCGACCCCGAATCGGATCGTTTTCGACAATTCCTGTCGAGGACGATGCAATAAACGCCCACAGGGCAAAAGTAATAATCGTTAAATCGAAACACAACCCAAAAGAGGTAAACCAATGAAACTCAATAAAATAATCATCACCTTGTGTGCCGCGTTTTTATTGCTGGGCACGGCGCAGGCAAAGGAACTGCGCATCGGTGTCGAAGGCGCTTATCCGCCTTTTTCCTGGAAGGAAGCCGACGGCAGCTTGAAAGGCTTTGATATCGAAATTGCAGATGCCCTGTGCCAGCAGATGGGATACAAATGCACCCTGATAGAGCAGGACTGGGACGGCATGATCCCGGCATTGATGGCGAGAAAATTCGATGCCATCGTCGCCTCTATGTCGATTACCGAAGAGCGCAAGAAGCGCGTCAACTTCACCGACAAGTATTACAATACCCCGGCCAAGTTCGTCGCCAAAAAAGGCTCTGGTTTGAAAATTACCAAGGCAGGCTTGAAGGGCAAGCGCGTTGGTCTGCAGCGTGGTACCACGCACCAGTGTTTCATGGAAAAAATGTTCCCCGGTGTTGAACTGGTGTTATACGCGAGCCAGGAAGAAGTCTTCCAGGATCTGGCGATAGGTCGCATCGACGCGCAATTCTCGGATTCAATCGCAGCCGATGACGGTTTTCTCAAGACCGACGCAGGTAAGGACTTTGGCTTTGTCGGCGATGATTTTAATGACAAGGAATGCCATGGCGAAGGCGCAGGTATCGCAGTACGCAAGCAGGACGGCGATCTGCTCAAGGAATTCAACAAGGCGATCAAGGCCATCCGTGCCAACGGTGTCTACCAGAAGATTAACTCCAAGTATTTCGAATTCGATATCTTTGGCGGCTAAGCCCAATAGCTGATTCG
>CAXBMV010000456.1:0-3441 GCA_963976575.1 uncultured Gammaproteobacteria bacterium
GATGCCGGTATCGCTGACACCGATACCGACGAAACCATCGTCTCGCTGTTCCAGGCTGAGCATGACCTTGCCACCCTGGTGGTTATACTTAACCGCATTGGTCAACAGGTTAAGAAACACTTGCTTCAAACGGATCGAGTCGGCCGATATCAATATACCTTCAAAACTGGGCATATCGAACTCGATCGAAACCTTGCGTTCCTGGGCCAGCGGTTCCACCCAGGCAATGCTGGTGTGCAATATCTGCGCCAGCGACACCGGTTCCATCGACAGGTCCACTTCCCCTGCTTCTATTAGCGACAGGTCCAGGATCTGCTCGATCAACGACATCAGGTGTTTGCCGGCACGGCTGATTTCTGCGGCATTGGCGAGGTGCTGCTGATCGAGATTTCGATCGTATTCAAAAAGTTGCGCGAAGCCGAGAATTGCATTCAGCGGGGTGCGCAATTCGTGGCTCATACTGGAGAGAAATTCGGACTTGGCCTCGTTGGCCTTTTCCGCCTGGGTCTTGGCTTCAATCAACGCCAGTTCGGATCGACGCCGCGAGCTGATGTCTTCGTGTATGGTGATAATTCTTTCCCAGCTGTCTTCGCAACCCCGAACAATCGAAACGATGGAGCGGGTTTCGAAGAAAGAGCCATCGATGCGCGTGTCGACACGCTCGGCTTCGTAAACTTTCTGATTTCCTGCCAACGCGGCAACTTCGGCGGCGTAGTAGCCGACCCAGCCGGCATCCCACCAGCCGTCCACATCGGCCTCTTCTTCGAAAAAGGCTTCCGCGCTGTCGGCATTGTGCATTTGCAACAGTGCTTCGTTGACATTGGTAATCCGCGTTTCCTTGACCATGTCGCGCAGAATCTGCGGGTGATCGAGCAGGTATTGCTGCAAATCGGTGACACCCTTGAACAACAGCTTGTCGACCACTTTCTTCAATTTGCTGTAATCTTCTTCCTGCACCCCCAGTGGCATTTGTGCAAACAGGGAACTGAAGCGTTGCTCGCTTTCGCTGAGTGCCTCCAGCGCATTCCTGTACTCGGAAACATCGTGGACCACACCATAGGTGGCAATCAAGTCGCCGGCATCATTGTATTGACCAAACTCGCTTTCGCGGACATAGCGAATGCCATCAGATTTATGACGGATACGATAATCAAAATAATGCGTTTCGAGCACGTGCTGCCTTGGCTTGTTATCGCCAAGGGTATGTTCCTTGAAATAGTCGAGATCGTCTGGATGAACAACCTTGAAGTAGTCTTCGGGGGTGCGGAATGTTTGCGCAAATGTTTCTACGTCGTACCCGAAAATACGCGCCATCTCATCCGAGTAGTGAATCGGCGTCTGCGTTATTTCGTCCCACTCCCAGAATCCCAATTTAAGCGTATGAGAAAAAGCGCGCAGGCGCTCTTCCTGAAGTTTGGCCTTACTCAGTGCTTCGGAAAGCTTTAGGCGCAGGGCCTCAATTTCCTCATTCAGCACTTCGGGCGACGCCTCCGGGTCGGATACTCTCGTTTTTACGGGTTTCAATATATCTACTGGAATTAGGTACTGTGGCTAAGTATAGGCGTAAATTTTCGTATTTTCCGCACAGATTCCGGCATAAAGCAGACTTTTTTGTCGTTACAGAATGCATACTGCGTCCGTCTTCTCAGATATCATACGGCTCGCACCTCAAATTAAGACAATGCCATTGGCTTGTTTTAGCATTATTCGGGCTGCTTCTAATAATCAATAACAGGAGCTTGCAATGAAACGTTTGAACTATTCGTCAATTACCTCTGCCCTGCGCCGCATTCACGAAGCCCGGCGCCGGTCGCAGGCTACGGGTGTCTCTACCCTCGAAATTCTCGAACAGGACCGTGAGCTGCGCAAGAAGCTGCGCGCAGACTACGAGGAACAAAAACAACGTCGCGAATTTCTCAAGAAAGCAGCTGGATTCGGCCTCGGTGCCGGAATGATGGCGAACGCCACGCTGGCCAGTGCTATTCACAGCAATGGCCATAGCGCCCAGCCGGAAATAGCCATAGTGGGTGCCGGTGCCGGTGGACTGCGCACCGCTCACCGCCTCATGCAATACGGCAAAAGCGCTACTGTTTACGAAGCCAGTAGCCGCCTTGGCGGACGCATGTATTCGGATAACAGCTTTTTCAGTGATAACCGCGTGATCGAATGGGGTGGCGAGTTTATATCCAGCGAGCATACCGCGATCCGTAACCTCACCCACCAGTTAGGCTTACAGCTGGAGGATGCCAATAAGCTCAGCGTCGGCGAAGAGGAAACCTATTTCATCGGCGGCCAGTTGTATAACGAACACGACCTGCTCGACGAATGGGTGGGTGGCTTATACGAGGTTTTTAAACAGACACAAAAAGACGCCCCCTGGCAACCTTTTTACCATAGCCATACCAGCAACCACGTCCTCTACGACCAGATGAATGCGATAGACTGGATGACCAGCATCGGCTATCCCAGCAGCCACTGGGTACACAAGCTATTGCTCACCGACCTGGTCGCCGAATACGGCATCACCGACAACAACTCCGCGTTGAATCTGATTTACCTGCTCGGCTGGAATACGCATAACTCGGGTGGCCTGCCGCTAGCGGGTACCGATGAGCGTTTTCACGTGAAAGGCGGCAACGATTTGATCATCCAGGGTATGGCCAACCAGCTACCCGCTGGCAGTATCGAAACCAGCCGTCAGCTCACCGCCATAGTCGGCAACTACAATGGACCCTATACGCTGGTATTCGATAATGGTCCCGATAAAGTTTGCGACGTTCTGGTCATTTCAGTGCCGCTGCAACTGGTCAAGGATATCGACATAGACGTGCGCATTACCAATGGATTCTCTGCGCAGAAGAATCTGGCGATCGCCGATGTGACCAGTTCCGACAATGGCAAGATACAGATGGAATTTACCGACAGGCATTGGGATATGACCCAGGTCATCAACGGCCGCTCGATACATCAGGCGGCACGCGCCTACTCCGATCCGAATGGATTTATCTCCACCTGGGAAGGAGAACCCGGCAATCCCTCCAGTCTTGGTGTACTGGTCGACTACAACGGTGGATACGAAGCGCGCAACCTGACCAGCACTGCGATTACCGGCGTCGCTCACCCCGCCGATGTCAACCGCGTACTCGCACAAGTGGAAAACATATGGCCAGGCATCAGTGCCAAGTACAACGGCAAGGCACTGGTATCCAACTGGTGGGATAACCCCTATTCCCGTGGTGCATTTACTTCACCCAGCGTCAATACCATGACGTCATGGTGGGGAGCGCAATGGGAAACCGAGGGCAACATCTATTTTGCCGGTGAAGCCTACGACGAGGAGCTGTGGTCTTACATGGATGGCGCCATACGTTCGGCCGAACGCGTCGCCAAAGCCATACACCAGACCTACTAACGACTGCCAGAAAGCGCAATGCTTGCCTC
>CAXBMV010000457.1:0-3440 GCA_963976575.1 uncultured Gammaproteobacteria bacterium
TCCGGACTCGGCTTCCACCCACAGGCTGCGTCGTTCGCGGTAGCTGCGCATGATGACGCTTTTATTGCCGTCTATGGAAAATCGACTGATGGATTCCTTGTGGCCGACTTCGTACAGCGCCAGGCAGTCAAATTTTTCTTCATCGGGCATCAACAGCGCAATATCGGAAACCGAGAATAGCAATTGCATTTCGCGGGCAATCTTCAGCAGCAGGGCTCTTGGCGAATCACCGATGCTGGATTCGCTATCGCCTGTATTGATGACCTTGATCAGCGAGGCGTCCCTGATCTTGCGTGCAAAACGGAGGGTTTCCTTTTCGATATCCTGAAACAGTACTTCCCGGGTCAGGCTACCCGTTTTGGACAGGCTCACCCCAAGGCTGGCGGCAACCTGACCCAGCTTATCGCGGGCATGAAAACAGATTAACTTCAATTCCTTGTCATCCACCAGACGCGAATGCCATGCGTCATTCGATTTGCCATGACGACTCCATTGACGGGCCAGCTGGCTTGCTTCGGAAAGTATCTGGCAGAGTAGGTCAGCGCCTGCGAGTTGTTCCTCGTCCTCGTGGTGGAAACGCACCGCATCGGCTATGGCCGGACTCAGACTGGACCACTGATCGATGATGCTGGCACCCAGCTCGGCATGGCTGAGACCAAACTGGGCCTCTTCCCTGCGAATGGTTTCGGCTTCGTCTTTCGCTGCGATGATGTCGACGTATTGTTCGTGGAAGCGGGCGTCGAAAACGATCTGCCCGAAATCATGCAGCAGACCGGCAAGATAAGCGTCCTGTGGATTTTCGTAATGCAGGGAATGGGCGATATCGCGCGCAAACACCGCGCAATAAAGCGAATCAAGCCAGGCATTGCAGACAAATTCCTTTTGCGTCTGGATCAGCCCGGCGAAGAGTTGCTGCATCGACGTGGTCAACACCATGGTTTTAACCAGTTCGTGGCCCAGCAGGGTAACCGCCTGCTCGAGGTCATTGACCGGCTGGTTGATCGAAAAAGCGTCTGAATTAACCGCCATGATCAGCTTACTGCTAAGAGCAACGTCGTAACTGATTAATTCGACCAGATCGGGGAGACTACTATCGGGATCATCACAGAGGTCAAGCAACCTGCTGAGAAGTTGCGGGGGGCTGGGGAGCCGAACCAATTCCATTGATTCCATTATCAATTTTGGCGAGCCTCCTAAATCAAGCATTTTCTTATTCTATTTTTTCCGGATTGATACCAAATGAAGCGCCCAATGATACTCTATTTTGCGACGGAAAATTGGCATTTTAGCCGCCAAATGCAAATTCATTTCGGCAAGGTCCGTAACGCCATGAAAAATGCCAATTTTACGGCGCGCGCCGGATGAAATTCACTACCGGATTACTCAATAAGTGAAACTGACTTCCTGACTGCGGATTTTTTCTGCCCAGAGCTTAGGGCCGGTTTGATGTATCGATTCGCCGCTGTGGTCTACCGCTACAGTAACCGGCATATCCTCGAGAGTGAATTCGTAAATCGCTTCCATGCCGAGTTCCGGGAAAGCGACCACTTCGGACGCCTTGATTGCCTGCGCCACCAGATAAGCCGCGCCACCCACCGCCATCAGGTATACCGACTCGAAGTCACGGATTGCCTCTATCGCGATCGGGCCCCGTTCGGCCTTGCCGATCATGCCCAGCAAACCGGTGTTTTCCAGCAGGCTGCGGGTGAACTTGTCCATGCGCGTCGCCGTGGTGGGTCCGGCAGGACCGACCACCTCGTCACGAATCGGATCCACCGGGCCGACGTAATAAATGAAACGATTCTTCAAATCGACTGGTAAAGGTTCACCCTTTTCGATCATGTCGATCATTTTCTTGTGCGCCGCATCTCGCCCGGTGAGCATCTTGCCGCTGAGTAGCAGGGTATCCCCGGGTTTCCAGTTCTTTACTTCGGCGCGCGTCACCGTATCGAGATTGACGCGCCGGACGTTATCGCCAGTCTCGCGCGTCACCTCGGGCCAGTCTTCGATGCGCGGCGGTTTAAACTCAGCCACACCACTGCCATCGAGGGTGAAATGAGTGTGACGAGTGGCGGCACAATTGGGGATGATCGCCACTGCCTTGTTGGCCGCGTGCGAAGGATAATCCTTTACCTTGACATCCATCACCGTGGTCAGGCCACCCAGTCCCTGCGCACCGATACCGAGACGGTTGACCTTGTCGTAGAGTTCAAGACGCAATTCTTCGGCGCGATTACTCGCCCCGCGCGCCTGCAAGTCCTGGATATCGATGGGTTCGAGCAAAGCTTCCTTGGCCAGAATCATCGCTTTTTCTGCAGTGCCGCCTATACCTATGCCGAGCATGCCCGGCGGGCACCAGCCAGCCCCCATCTGCGGCACCATGGCGAGTACCCAGTCGACCACCGAGTCGGAGGGATTGAGCATCGCAAATTTCGACTTGGCTTCGCTGCCTCCACCCTTGGCCGCGACATGCACTTCGAGCTTGTCGCCGGGTACGATTTCGTAGTGGATAACACCGGGGGTATTGTCATTGGTATTCTTGCGTGCACCGTCGGGGTCGGCCAGTATCGACGCGCGCAGCAGGTTATCCGGATGCAGGTAGGCACGGCGTATGCCCTCGTTACACATATCGCTCACCGAGAGATCTCCCTGCCATTGCACTTGCATGCCGACGCGCAGGAAAACGGTGACGATACCGGTGTCCTGGCAAATCGGGCGGTGGCCGAGCGCGCACATGCGCGAATTGATCAGGATTTGCGCGATTGCATCGCGCGCCGCCGGATTTTGCTCGCGTTTATAGGCCGCATCCATCGCCTGAATAAAATCCAGCGGATGATAATAGGATATGTATTGCAGCGCGTCGGCGATGCTGGCGATCAGGTCTTCCTGTTTGATGACGGTCATGACAAGCCTCTAGCTTATACGGATTCAGGGACTGGATTTTTTGTGCTCATGCGACAAGGGATCCACGCTGGAAACCTGTCCGGCCACGCGCAGGGCGTCGGCAAAAGCAATATGTTCGTCCTGCGGTGTCACCGCGCGACGAGTCAATCGGTAGATGACAAAAACAACCGTGCAGATATGTACCAGCGCGGTAAACGCGAACAGGCCACCGGGGCCAAGAAAGCGCATGAACACGGATGCGATGATCGGCCCGAAGACCGCACCCAGCGCATACATCAGCAGCAGGCCGCAGGCTACTTCGACATACTGAGATTCGTCGGCGAAGTCATTGGTATGAGCCACCGCCAATGCATACAGCGGGAAGGCAAACATGCCGTAGGCAAAGGCTACAGGAAGCAGAAAAGCTTCGCGCGATGGATTGACCATGGCGAGAAATATGCCCGCCGCCATCGCGCCGAGGCAGGCCAGCAATATGACACGACGACGATCGATGCTATCGGACAGGCGACCCAGCGGAAACTGGCCGACCGCGCCGG
>CAXBMV010000458.1:0-3435 GCA_963976575.1 uncultured Gammaproteobacteria bacterium
ATTCAGCCACCGCGATCTGGTTCGCTATATTTCCAGCAAGGGATACACGCCGCTGCGTCAGGCCATTGCCGCGCACCTGCGCACCGAGCGCGGGCTGGAATGCAGTGCCGAACAGGTATATATCACCAGTGGCGCGCAGCAGGCCCTGTTTTTTCTCGGCGAAATCCTGCTCGATCCGGGCGATCTGGTCTGGTTTGAAAATCCGGGTTCGCGAGTAGCGCGTAATGGATTGAGTGCCCGTGGCGCAAGGTTGGTCGCTGTGCCGGTAGACGATCAGGGTCTCGATGTCGCCAGGGCACTCGCGCTTGCCCCTGAATTCAAACTGGCTTCGGTGACACCCTCGCATCAGCAACCGAGGGGTTCGATCATGAGCCTGGCGAGGCGGCTGGAACTGTTAAACGCGGCAGATAACGCCAATGCCTGGATCATAGAAGATGATTTTGACGGCGAATTTTTCTATGCCAAACAACCCTTGCCGACGCTGTTCAGTATTGCTCGAAACCAGCGTGTTATTTATGTGGGTACCTTCAGCAAGTCGATGTTTCCTGCTTTGCGCCTTGGTTATTTCGTGATACCGCAGATGCTGGTGGAGAGGCTGGATCAATCGGTAGGAAGTTACCTGCCTGCGGTTCCACTGGTGATCCAGGCCGCGGTGGCTGAATTTATTGACAAGGGTCATTTTGCAACGCATATACGCAGGGCTAAAAAGGCTTACCTGGAGCGTTATCAGGCGCTTTTTAACTCGATCACTCTGCATTTAGGTGAGTATCTGCAGTTGATCCCAACCGAAACAGGGTTTCACGCGTTAGCTTTGTTTAAAAAGGATTATGACGAGCGCGAGGTCGCCGAGTTGGCGATGCATAACGGCGTCCTGGTGCGGCCTTTGCAGAATTATTGCATCGAACCCCTGGCAGGGGTAAAGGGTATAGCGCTGGGATTTGGTTGTGTCAGCTCTCTCGATATCGAAGCGTCGGTGATCAAGTTGAAAGCAATATTTAAATCGCTGCGGTAAGTCACTTGCTGCGATCGTGCCGCATTGCGGTCTTATATGCTAGTGGGATTAAGGCTGAAGTTTAGGCGCTGTTAAATACAGCTTGTCGGCAAGCCTTTAAAAACGACAGCATTCTTCGACAGTCATGTTACTAGTTGAAAAATACACCGTTGTTATTTATCGCTGTGCGGATCGACAGGTAATCACTGTCATCGCCCTCGACGAAGTGAAATTTCTTGATGTTGGTTTCCAGCAAAGATTTCTTCAGAGCCAGTTTTATTCGATTAGATAGCATCGCGCTGGCTATCCATGGTTTGGTGACATTGTCGAATTTGCTGATACTGCGAATCGCCTTTCCTTCCTTGAGCAGTTTGTTGAAGGTGGATTCCTTGAGTGCCCCGGCATCGAATTTACCGGCGGCGACTGCCAGTCCTACCGTGTCGTGGCGACCCAGATAACTGAATTCTGACAGATCGGATGCCTTGATTCCGGCCTTAGCCAATTCCTGCTGGGACAAGTAACGTCCTATCGTCGAGCCAACGTTACCGAAGGCAAAAGACCTGCCCTTGAGTTGTTGCAGGGATTGGATATCACTGTCCGACTTAACGCAGATAATACCGTGGAATACCTTCTTACCCTTGTTGGCTTCCAGAGCGAGAATAGATAACTCGGGTATCTTCGCTTTGGCATAGACATAAGATGCCGGCCCAAAGCGGGCGAAATCGACATCACCATTCAACAGGCTGTCGAGGCCAAGCTCATAGGTTTTCGATATGACTAATTTTATTTTGACGGGCTCACCCAGATTTTCAGACATCCTGGCTTCGACGTGTTTTAACAGTGGTTTGAATTTTTTCACCAGTGTCGATGCCAGATCGGTGGCATAAATGCCAAACCTGAGTTCGGTTTCGGCCAGGACGCTGCCGCTGAAAAACAGGCTGGTAAGTAAAATGACTAGATAGGGGGAGGCCCTGCGGTCGCTGATTCTCATGTTTTAGCCCTGCTGTGCTATATATAACCAGTTATATGCCTGGTGCTTCCCAAGCATAGTCTAAAATTTCAAAGGTGCAGAAATCTCAATGGTGTTTCTCGGAAGGGACCTGGGCAATTCTCTGAGTATCAAGTTTCTCATACCGGTATTACTCATCAATCTGGTATTGCTCTGTGCCGGTGGCGTATATCTGTACTCCTATACGGGGCAATTGTTTTCCGATCAGCTGGCCTTGAGCCGTGACTCCCTGAAACATGAGCAGGACCTCGAACAATCCAGTTTGAAGCGTGGCCTCGATACCAAGGCCGGTGCGATAGGTTTGATATTGACCCAGATAGCACCGGAATTTATTTACACCGATGACTGGCCAGTTTTAGAGGCCCTGGAAATCTATGCCGAAGAGGATACCGATGTGGAATATGTCCGCTTTGTCGATGTCGATGATCGAGTATTGCTGAGCCGTGTGTTACCCAATACTGAAGAAACCACCGTCGAGTATGCATATGACATTGAATTCGATGACGAGTTACTGGGGTCGGTACGCATTGGCATCAATACAGAGAGACTGATTTCAGCAGAAGACCGCAACGCGGTCACGCTCGCCAACTTAACCCGTGGCATCGAGGATATCACCCAGACTGGAATTAAAAATGTCGCAGTGACCGGGTTTGTTACCACTCTGCTACTCATGGTGGCGAATGCGTTCATCGTCGTTTTGCTGTTTTTCCGGCTTATTAACAGGCCACTGGACAGGGTCATCAAGACCATAGGAAAATTTTCCGATGGAGATTTGAGCGCTCGAATCAAGGGCCTTCCCAGGGGTGAAATTGGCCAGCTGAGCGAATCTTTCAACCAGTTTGCTTTCAAGCTGGAAAATATGCAGCACGAATTGCGCGATGCGCTGCGCGATGCCGAAGCTGCTTCTATCGCCAAGACCCAGTTTCTCGCGACCATGAGCCACGAGATTCGCACACCGATGAACGGTGTCATCGGTATGGTGCAACTGCTCGAAGATACCGACTTAAATGAGGAGCAAAAAGACTATATCGCAACCATTTCGCGATCGGGCAACAGTCTGCTGTCGATCATTAATGACATTCTTGACTTTTCCAAGCTGGATGCCGAAATGACAGAGCTGGAGAGTATTTCCTTTGATCTTGAACGCGTTTGCCAGGAATGTCTGGAAATGATTTTCACCCATGCGCGCGTCAAGGAGGTCGAGGTTATCCTCGATTATCATCCACAATGTCCGCGGCATTTTATCGGCGATCCTTCGCGCATACGCCAGGTGTTGCTCAATTTGCTCGGCAACGCAGTCAAGTTTACTGCGGTTGGCTATGTGCGCCTGGGGGTTGCCTACCAGTCAAACGCAGAGGGTCGCGAGCAATTGCTACTTGAGGTTCAGGATACTGGTATTGGATTGAATCCGAATGCGATCGATAAACTTTTCGAA
>CAXBMV010000459.1:0-3410 GCA_963976575.1 uncultured Gammaproteobacteria bacterium
AAACCCTGCCAGGGCTTGCTGGGTTCCAAAACCAAGCGAGGTTGCAAGGCCGAACAGGGTAGCGAATACCGCTATGGTATCGATCACGTGCCCGGTCCATCCCCAGACTCTTTCGCCGAGTAATGGGTAGAATGCCGAACGCAGGGTCAATGGCAAATTGTGGTTGAAGGAAAAGAAGGCGAGGGCGAGCGCGACCACCGCGTACATCGACCAGGGGTGCAATCCCCAATGGTAAATCGTCGCAGCCATTGCCAGATTTTTAGCGCCTTCGATATCACCGGCAGCCGCCCCTAGCGGTGCCCAGTCAGTACGTATGCCACCATCGCCTACGGAGATGCCACCCATCGATGAGGCGAAATGCGACATGGGTTCGGATACTCCGAAAAACATGAGGCCTATGCCCATACCTGCTGCGAACAGCATTGAGAACCAGCCTATATAGCTATGATCCGGGACAGCGTCCTGCCCACCGAGGCGAACTCTACCCAGCGGAGACACGCAAACTACCAGGGCAAAAACAACGAATATGTTGCCGGCAGAGATAAAGAACCAGTCGAATGTGCTGGTAATCGCCGGGCGTAGCCAGCTAAAAAATTCTGCGGCGCCCTGTTGAAACATCAGAGTGACCAGCACAAATGCAATGATGGAAAGGCCTGAAATCAGGAATACAGGATTGTGTATGTCCAGACCGAATGGATTTATATTGTTTTCACCAATAGTGTGATCGGTGGCCGAAGAGTCTTCATTCATCAGATGATCCCTGTTTTTTGGTTATGGTAGGGCGGCAATGTTTTCCGTAAATGCATAAAGTCTTTCGGCCAAGTCTACAGATTGATATTCGCGACTACCTTGCGCCCCGTCAGGAAGCGCTGCCCGGCCACCCTATAGTAATTGCTGAACAAAGTCTTGATTTGGCCGTATATTGGCGAATTGAGTGCTAATTTTGCGTGTAATGAGGGTGTTTTTCGCTAAATGCAGATCAACTAAAATTTTGCTGTGTAACCGACACTGACCGCATTGATATCAAAATCGTTTTCATCCAGATACTGGATAAACTCGATATTGATCGAGCCCAGGTCGGCACCGATTCCAAAAGAAACTCCGTTTTTCCTGGTGCTTTGACCGGGACCAACTGGTGATGTAGTAACTTCGGCCTGGGTGTAACCGAGTATGCCGTAGAGCGATGCCGTGTTGTTCATTGGCAGGTATCGAAGTAGATAGACGCCCATCAAAGAATCGATGCTAACATCGACCGCAGAAACACTATCATCCAGCACCCCCAGACCAAACCGCCCCTCGACGGCATACCTGTCATCGAGCCTTTGCCCCAATTTCCCGAGTATTGCTGTGGGTGCAGCTTCTTCAGCATTGCTGCTGGCGCCGAGGGTTGTCAGAGCATAGCTGATACCCCAGTAATGATGCTCAGCAGCAAACAGGGGGTTTATCGGGACCAATGACAATAGCCACAGCAACAGTAATTTCAATTTCATTTTGTTTCCTTTTTGCGATAGTCGAGCGTTTTTTGCCTCGTCATCTGGTCCTGCTATCCGTTACAATGCCGGAAAATCAAGGGATGCGACTTCCGCTCAAGTGCAGCGACGAGTCGTATCGGTTAAACACATTGTTTTATATAGCCTCAAAGAGCCAATAATGCCAATAATCCAGACTATTTCTCCCGTCGACGGTCGCGTATATGTCGAACGCGAAACCGCAACTGTTAACGAAATCGAAAAGGTCTTAAGCGCCGCGGCTGCGGCTCAGAAAACCTGGAAAAACACATCGGTTTCCGAACGCATGGCCCTGTGCAGCAAGGCGGTGGACGCCTTTGTAGCGCGCAAGGCTGAGATTGCAGAGGAAATCAGTTGGCAAATGGGGCGGCCGATTTCGCAGGCACCCGGTGAAGTGGCCGGTTTTGAAGAACGAGCAAGGCATATGATCAGCATTGCCGAAAGCGCGCTGGCTGATATTAAACCCAAGGCCAAAGATGGATTTACGCGCTATATCAAGCGTGTTCCCGTCGGAGTGGTGTTTGTTGTGGCGCCCTGGAATTTTCCTTACCTGACTTCGGTGAACGCCATCATGCCGGCCTTGCTTGCCGGTAATTGCGTGGTGCTCAAGCATTCGGCGCAAACCCCGCTGTGTGCGGAAAGGCTGAAGCAGGCCTTCGATGAAGCTGGTATGCCCGAAGGTGTTTTTCAGTATATGCATTTAAGCCACAGCGACACCGAAGCCGTGATCCGCTCACCGCTGGTAAATTTTGTCGCTTTCACGGGTTCTGTACCGGGTGGTGAGATGGTCGAACGAGTAGCAGCTGGCAGATTCATCGGTGTCGGCCTCGAGCTTGGTGGCAAAGACCCGGCCTACGTGCGCAAGGATGCCAATCTACAACAGGCCATCGATACGGTTACCGATGGTGCCTTGTTTAACTCGGGGCAATCTTGTTGTGGCATCGAGCGTGTCTATGTCGACCGTTCCGTGTACCAGGAATTTGTCGATGGCGTAGTCACGCTGGTGAAAGGCTACAAGCTGGGTCGTCCCGATGACGGTGACACCAATATTGGACCGCTGGTGAAAATCGGTGCGGCCGATTTCGTGCGCGCCCAGATCGCCGAGGCTGTCGCTTCGGGCGCAAAAGCCTTGATCGATAGCACCGACTTTCCTGCTGACAAGCCAGGAACGCCTTACCTCGCACCTCAGGTACTCGTCGATGTGGATCATTCGATGCGCGTCATGACCGAGGAAACCTTCGGCCCGGTAATTGCTATCATGGCGGTTGATGGTGATGAAGAAGCAGTGCGCCTGATGAACGACAGCGAGTTTGGTCTCACAGCAGCAGTTTTTACCCAGGACGAAAATGCCGCTATCGATATCGGTAATCAGGTCGAGACTGGCACCTGGTTTATGAATCGCTGCGATTATCTCGATCCTGCGCTAGCCTGGACCGGAGTAAAGAATTCCGGGCGGGGCTGTACCTTGTCCACGGTCGGTTTCGAACATATGACCAGGCCCAAGTCTTATCATTTGAAAAAGTAAATCGCTCTGCAATCCTGAAACCCCGGCGAACCGCCGGGGTTTGTCGTTCTATTGATCGACTATCAGGTTGCCATTACTCAGCAGGCTATCCAGAATTTGCTGGTCGGTCAAAGTGCCACCGGCAGTCAGATCGATACCGTTCAAAACTACCTGTTGGGTGGCTTCGAAGGTTCCTGCACTGCCGTCGGTATCAATGCTTATGGTGGTATTGCCGCTGACACTGTCGAAGGCGAAGTTCAGGTAACTGTCCAGCGATCCCAGGTCTTCGCCTTGCAGCATATCGGAAAGATCCAAAACATCACCGCCCGATCCGAGAGTGAAATCGGCGATAGTATCCACTGCCGGGGTTGCCAGCGTGCCAGCATCGCCGGACTCCA
>CAXBMV010000460.1:0-3399 GCA_963976575.1 uncultured Gammaproteobacteria bacterium
GAGCCGGTCGAGTGGCCCGACTGGGTCAATCTATCGCAACATACCGGCTTTGTCTTTTTGCTGGCCTGCCTGCTCTCGCTGGAACTCCACTGGTTTGTCGACGAAACCTTTGCTGCCAGCGGCGCCGGCTTTATCGGCCTGGTCACGGTATTTCCATTGTTATTTATCTACGCTGCGCAAAAGTCAGTAATACCCGCCATCAGCCGACTTGGATCGCCTTTGCAATTCTCGATTATTGCCTCGCTACTCGGTCTTTTAGCCCTGTGGAGCCTGCTATCAAACCTGGTCAATGACGGCAATCCTGCACCGCTGCCTTATTTGCCGTTTGTGAATCCGCTGGATCTGGCGATGGCAGCGGATACGCGTGTGCAAACCGCGATCTCTATCCTGTGGACCATCCTCGGCATGCTGGCAATGTTGCTGGCATCGAAGCGCCTGTTGCGACCACTTTGGATCGGAGCTGCCGGACTGATTGCAGTCGTGCTGATAAAAATGATTTTTGTCGACCTCGGGGCCAGCGGTACGGTCGAACGTATCGTCTCCTTCCTCGTCGTCGGCAGTCTGCTGGTGGCGATGGGCTATTTTTCACCGATACCGCAAAAACCGGCCGAAGTCAGTACAGCCGACGCGGGAGAGAAACATGCTTAGACTATTCATCCCCCTGCTTGCCCTCGGCCTGCTGCCAACTACGCTGGAGGCCGCCAAACGCATAGACGATTTCGCCTACCAGGCCGAAGTATCACCGGCCTCGCAACCGCTGCAGCGATTGCAGTTACCCATCGAAGTAGTGCTAGCGCTGACGCGCAGCGACCTGGCCGATATCGCCGTATTCGATGCCCAGGGATTGAGCCTGCCGCATGCGCTGTTAAAAGTTATGCCGCAAAAAACAAGGGCACAGATGGATCTGTCTTTCCATGAATTCGACAATTTCCTGCAGCGCCAGTCGACCACGGTGACACGCCGGGAACAGCTGCAACAGGATGGACAGATTTCTCAGCTGGAAACAACCGAAGAGGTAGCAAACCTGAAGCTACGCCGCGACTACCTGATCGAACTGCAACAGCCAGAGCGATATATCGAGAAGCTTGAGTTGCAGTGGCGGCATACACCTGCGGGCCAAATACTTCGTCTCAGGGTCGAAATCGGCAATACGCTGGATCGATTTCGCGTGCTCGATGCCAGCAAAAGCCTGAGCAACCTGGAAAGCGGCGATGAAAGCTGGCGCATGATTGGTCCGCTTCCGCGCGGTCAGAAATACCTGCGGCTGACACCGCTGCAACCGATCGACGAATTCAAACTGGAGCGCGTAATCGGCCACTATTCCGATAGCCTGCCCCCGCATAAACCCAGCCAGCGCATGGCCACCACTGCAATCGAAGAACAGGGCAAAACTTTCTACCAGTTCGAAATTCCATCCCCGGTCGCACCCGAAGCCCTGCGGCTTATCCCGGCCGCCGCGCATAGCGTGATCCGCGGCGATCTCTATGCCAGTCGGGATCAATTCGACAGGGACCAGCGTCGTATTGCGCGTGGCTTTTACCAACACAATATCGACGATGACGGAGTGCGGGCGAATCAACCTATAATCCTGGGCGCGGTCAACTACAAACAACTGCGCATCAGCGCTAGCGAGGCACTCGCGCTACCCCCGGAAGTTGAACTGATTTATCCAGCCTACGAACTGGTTTTCCTCGGCAGTGGCATGACGCCATACCGTCTCGCCTGGGGAAACTTCGAGAGCGAGTCGCATAGCGGCGAACTCAAACAAATTTTGAATACCAATCTCGCCGATGAAACGCAGCGTGGCGAGTCGGTTAATATCGGTAGCATTGGCGATGCAGGAGGCCTGTCGCGCATCTATCCAGAGGCCGTATTGCCCTGGAAAAAATGGCTGCTATGGGGCTTGCTGGCGATCGCAGTTCTGGTTACCGGCGCCATGGCCAGGCGCCTTTACCACGATATGAATAGCGCCGATTCCGGCTAGGCGCAATTAAACCGATTTACCGGTCTGGTCCACCTGCATTTCTTCCATGTCCATATAGCGATTACCGATACGATGGTGCGGACGCCCGCTAGTGGCAGCTCCCAGCGCGATGACGATTTCATCGGCATTAGGTGCGTCGACGATATGAAACTCGTGGGTCAGGTAATGCGAGCGAAATCCGGCGTCATCCTTGTGCATCATTGGAATGGTGATCGCGGTACCGGCCCCGGCGCGTTTGTTGGTAAAACTAAGAAACGCCTTGCCCTCCACCGCAACGCGGTACTGGTTACCAAAGCGCAGCGTATGAATCAAACCCGAGCCATGCTCGACCTCGCCGTTTAAGCCAACCACAGCGGCCTTGCCATAGGCTTCGATCTTGTCGGCACCACCGATACAATCGAGCAGGTCGGGCACCATGATTTCACCCAACGGTGGCGCCAGTTCGAGGATAGTCGTACGCAGGTCATCGACGAAGCCCTGTCCTGCCCAGGGGTTTTCTATGACCGCGGCGACCGCAACCATAATCCAGGGTTTGTCGGCAGCCTTGCCACCTTCGATGTAGGTTTCGTCGATGTAGCGCACGATTTTCCTGATCTTTAAACTCATAATATTTCCGCTGCGTTGAATTGATGTAACCCAGGTCTTACACTGAGCCGCGCTCATTGCAGCATAGTCGCACTAAAATACAAGTGCCGAACGTCCAATCCGGAGATGAAATCGTGAAAAATAAAGCCGTAATCCTGGTCACCCGCAAACTACCCGACGCCGTCGAAGCAAGGTTGGCTGGTGAATTTGAAGTCATACTGAATCCGGATGACAGGCTCTACAGCAGTAACGAACTACTCGAACTGGCAGAACAGGCCGACGCCATCCTGCCCTGCCACACGGAAAAATTCCCCGCCGATATCATTGCGCGTTTGCCGGCTCGCATTAAAGCCATCGCCAATTTCTCGGTGGGTGTCGACCATGTCGACCTCGAAGCAGCCAAAGGCAAACAAATCATCGTCACCAATACTCCCGATGTGCTTTCCGACGCCACCGCCGAGATTGCGCTGCTATTGATGCTCGGCGCGGCAAGACGCGCCAGCGAGGGTGAGCGTCTGGTGCGCAGCCAGCAGTGGAAGGACTGGAGTCCTGCTTTTATGGTGGGCAGGCAAATTACCGGTAAGCGCCTAGGCATACTCGGTCTCGGTCGCGTCGGCCAGGTGGTGGCGCAGCGTGCGCGCGGTTTCGACATGGAGATTCATTACCATAACCGCAGCCAGCTGGGCGAGGCAGAAGCTGGCGATGCGATCTATCACGGCAGCGTCGACGAATTACTGTCAAATATCGATGTGCTGTCGATCCACTGCCCGGCTTCTCCTGATACCAAAGGTTTGATCGACGCACAGCGGCTGGCACTGATGCACGCGGAT
>CAXBMV010000461.1:0-3399 GCA_963976575.1 uncultured Gammaproteobacteria bacterium
TTTTTGTGCTGTCGATAGGCAATTTCATCACCCCGGATCTGCTCGGTGGCGGTCGCCTGCAAATGGTCGGTAACCTGATCTACGACCAGTTCCTCAGCGCACGCGACTGGCCATTTGGCGCCACGCTGTCGCTATTCCTGATTGGTTTGATGATGATGTTGCTGTTTACCCAGGCCTACCTCGGCAGCCGTATGGCCGGTGAATCCAGGGGTGATACATGATCCGCAATACTGCACCGCTGCTGAACCTGCATCTGGGCCTTTTGTATGCCTTTCTTTACATTCCCATACTGGTGTTAATGGTTCTAAGCTTTAATCGTGCTGGCCTGCCGACAGTGTGGACCGGGTTTTCGGTGGAATGGTATAGCAAGCTTTTCTCTGCCGGGCCAATCATGCAGGCGGCGCGCAATACCCTGGTAGTCGCATTGGTATCGACATTATTAGCCACAGTCATTGGTACGTTGCTCGCGGTGGGTGTGGAAACGCGGCGAAATTCTCCGGCGCTGGATGCAGTTCTGTTCGCGCCCATGATTATTCCCGATATTGTTCTGGCCATCGCCTTGCTGTCGTTTTACTCGCTACTGAATATGACCCTGGGCTTGCACTCGATTATTCTCAGCCACGTAGTTTTCAACATCGCCTTCGTGGTCGCTGTTGTGCGCACGCGCATGCGTCATTTCGACCATGCCATACTCGAGGCCAGCGCCGACCTCGGAGCCAGTGAATTTACAACCTTTTACCGGGTCTTGTTGCCGGCCATCGCGCCCGGTGTCATCGCAGGTGCCCTGTTGTCATTTACCCTCTCGGTGGACGAGTTCATCATCGCTTATTTCACCTCCGGGGCAGGCCCGTCGTCGACCACCTTGCCGATGCAGATATACGCGATGATACGCTTCGGCGTGACGCCTGAAATCAACGCCATGGCGACCATCGTCATGTTGTTTTCCTTCGCACTGGTATTCTTTGCCCAGCGCGCCGACAAGAGCATTATTTCGCAATGACTGCAGGTATCCAGGTCGAAGGCATTAGCAAATCCTACGGCGCGGTTACCGCGGTCGACAAGGTTTCCCTGCAGATTCAGGACAATGAGTTCTTTGCCTTGCTTGGCCCCAGCGGCTGTGGAAAAACCACCTTGTTGCGCACCCTGGCAGGCTTCGAAACACCGCAGACGGGCAGGGTCATTGTTGCCGGGGAAGATATTACCGAAATGCGACCGGCGCAGCGTCCGCTCAACCTGATGTTCCAGTCCTACGCATTGTTTCCGCATATGACGGTACAGAAAAACATCGCCTACGGTCTGGAAATGGAAAAGCTCCACGGCGATGAAATCGCCATGCGTGTTGCCGAGGTGATGGAAAGATCGCAGCTCACCGAGCTGGCCGGACGCAAGCCCGAACAGCTATCTGGTGGACAAAGGCAACGTGTGGCATTGGCGCGGGCACTGGTAAAGCGGCCGCGAGTGTTATTGTTGGACGAACCTTTGTCGGCGCTTGACCGCAAGCTGCGCGGTGAAATGCAGCTCGAACTGAAGCGACTGCAACACGAGGTTGGCATTACTTTCCTGATAGTCACCCACGATCAGGAAGAAGCCCTGGTGATGGCCGATCGCATCGCGGTGATGCGTCAGGGCAGGGTTGCACAGGTCGGTACACCACAGCAACTTTATGAAAACCCGTCGTCGCGTTTCGTCGCCGGCTTTATCGGTGAAATGAATTTTCTCCAGGGGGAGGCCGCAGATAATGGTGTCAGTGTTGGCGGAATTGGCGTGTTACGGGCGGACAGTGATCTGAGAGGTCAGGTCTGGATCGCGGTTCGTCCCGAACGCCTGGAGCTACTGGTCGCCAATCCGCAGGACGGACGCAACGCAATCCCTGGCAAGGTGGAAGACATCGCCTATCATGGCGCCGAGGTTGCCGTGCAGGTGCGGCTCGATGGTCGTGCTGATTGCTTCACCGCGCGCATCCACGCCAGTCAGGCCTCGCAGACCAGCCTGCAACCCGGTGCCGCTGTATACTGCGCCTGGGAACGACAGCATTCCCGCGTGTTCGCGGCTAATGAATAAAACACAGATCTAATGGAGGAAACCATGACACAGAAGACCATCGCATTTTTCCCGGAAGCGGCCTTCGGCCCGGCCTTGAACTCTGTCGGCATAGCCCAGGCCTGCGAGAAATTGGGGCACAAGGCGGTATTTCTCAGCGACCCGGGATTTCTCGAGGTTTATCAGGGCTATGGTTTCGAAGCTTACCCGGTGGCTCTATCCGAACCCATGGAGCCCGAAGCCATGGCAAAGTTCTGGGAGGATTTTATCAATGGGCATATCCCCAACTTCCGCCTCAGTCCTTATGATCAGGTGGATAATTACGTCAAGGAATGCTGGGAAGCGATTGTCGACAGCGCCAAGTGGGCAGAAAAAGACTTGCCGGGGGTACTCGGTCGAATAAAGCCGGACATGATATGTGTCGACAATGTCATCATGTTCCCGGCGATCAAACAGTTCGGTGTGCCCTGGGTGCGCATTATATCCTGTTCGGAAAACGAAATTCCCGACCCGAAAGTACCACCGCACCTGTCCGGTTGCAGTGTACATGACAGCGAATGCTGTGCCGCCTACGACGCCCATTTCAAGCAGGTAATAAAACCGATACACGAGGACTACAACCGCTTTCTCGACAGTTGCGGCGAAACCGCCTACGAGCTTGGTGAATTTTTTGAAGCGTCACCGACGATGAACCTGCTGCTTTACCCGGAGCCAGCCAAGTTCGAACGCGAACAACCTCTGGACCCGGCTCGTTTCCAGTACCTGGAGGGTTGCGTGCGCGAGGAAGAGGCCTATCCCTTGCCTGAGTTCAAGTCCAACCAGGACAAGCCCTTGTTGTACATCTCCTTCGGTTCGCTGGGTTCTGGCGACACCGATCTATTGAAACGATTAATTGACGTAGTTGCCGATCTGCCTTATCGGGCTTTGGTTAACGTCGGCGATTATATGGAGGCCTATAGCGATATCCCCGACAACGTGCACATCGCCAGCTGGTACCCGCAACCTTCGGTGATCCCGCAGGTCGACGCGGTAATCCATCACGGTGGTAACAACTCGTTTACCGAGTGCCTCTATTTTGGTAAAGCTGCAATCATCATGCCCTATGTCTGGGACGGACACGACAACGCCATGCGCGTGCAGGAAACCGGGCACGGATTTGGTTTCCATCGCTACGACTGGACTACCGATGAACTCGTGGCTGCACTGGATCAATGCATAAACGACTCCGTCATGCTGGCGCGCATGAAGGCAACCAGCGAACACATGCAGTCGCGCCACGGACCTACCCGTGCGGCGGAAATACTGGATGGCATAGTGAGAGCCAACTAATCAAAAGGAAAGAAAATGAAAACAGCAACC
>CAXBMV010000462.1:0-3391 GCA_963976575.1 uncultured Gammaproteobacteria bacterium
TATCGAATTCGGTCAGCACCAGGGGCGTTACAACCGCAGCAGCGGCGTCAACCATAACCGTCAGTGGCCAGACCTGCACGCCGCGGTAGCCACCGAGCTGGGCGACCGGCTTGGCAACGATGCATCGGAAAACATTGCAAGCGTGCGCAACGCGCTGCGCGACTGGGTGGCACAGATGCCGCGGATTACCGCCGAACAGCAATGGCGCCACAGCATTATGGTCGAGGCTTGCGATGCCGACTATGTTTTCGATGTGCATTGTGACGACGATTCCTTGATCCATATTTTCAGCGTACCGCAGTTGCGCGACAACATGCAGCAGCTGGCCAACTGTTGTGGCGCCGCGGCAACCCTGGTGGCCGAGGACAGCGGTGGCGGATCCTTTGACGAAGTCTGGCCATCGATCTGGTTAAAGCTGGCGTCCGAGCATGCCGACAAGGCGATCCCGTTACCGGTGAAGTCCTGCACCCTGGAGTACCGTGGGCAGTATGATACTTTCGAGTCTTTAAATCGCCAGGACGCAGAGAATCTCTACGGTTATTTCCAGGACGAGGGCCTGATTTCCGGAGAGCGCCTCGGCAGGAAGGTCAGCGCCGCGGCACCCACCGATCTGCGCGCAACCGAATACCTGCGTGCCGAACAGGCCGGGCTGGTGGTTTACAGCGTGGCGCTGGGCGATCGCGTGAAAAAAGGTGACCGCATTGGCGAGCTGTTGCAGCTCGATGGGGACGATGCTTTTATCGCTCGTGTTCCGTTGCTGGCGGGTACCGACGGCTTTATTCTTTCGCGTTGTACCAACAAGTATGTCTGGCGTAATGCCAACATCGCCAAGATCGTCGGTGAGGAAATAATATCGTCCAGGGATGGCTTCCTGCTCAGTGACTAGTCCGGATTAAGGGCGCCATCCAGCTTGGGCAAGTGTTCGTCCGCTTTGAGCCAACTGACTTTTTCCGCGTAGAAACTGTGGTCCCGGGGTTGCAGTCGCTCGAGATCATCGAACAGCCCGAGCTGCAGGTGAATTTCGTCGGGCTTGCTTTCCTGTTCATAGGCCACCGGCGAGCCGCATTCGTCGCAAAAACTTCGCAGCACACCATCTTTGCTGCGAAAGCGCGTCGGTATCGCGCCGGTGAATACCACCTGACTGGGATGAAAGCCGGCGAAGGTGGTCATCACTGAACCGCTTTGGCGCCGGCAACTCTCGCAGTGGCAATGACCCACCCATGCGGGTTCGCCGGATATTTCGAATTTCACCGAGCCGCAATAACAATGCCCTGTAAAGCCTGTTTCGTTCATGGCGGATATCATACGCCAAGTTGGTGTCATTGAAAATTGGCTGATCAAGCCTGGTTTGAGCGGCTTAAAAATAATCTACCAAGCCCATATATGCCCTGATAATATAGCCCAGTCATGAGTAGGGTTGTTTAGCAATAACAAGAATTAATGGCGTTAACCGCGGTTGGCGTCGAATCATAACCAGCATATTCAGGAGCACAGCTATGTTTAAGAAACAAATCATTACAACAACTATTACCGCGGTATTCGTTCTGATGGCGGCCCAGGCTTCGGCGGCCGGCATGCTGAAGAAAATTGGCGCTGGTGAAGGCCGCGTCGATATCGTTGCCTGGCCGGGCTATATCGAACGCGGTGAAACCGACCCCGGGTTTGACTGGGTGACAAAATTCGAGAAAAGCAGTGGTTGCAAGGTGAACGTGAAGACCGCGAACACATCCGATGAAATGGTCGCATTGATGAACGAGGGTGGCTTCGATCTGGTCACGGCCTCTGGTGATGCCTCGTTGCGCCTGGTCGCAGGCAAGCGGGTACAACCGGTCAATGTGAAATTGATCAAAAGCTGGGACAGCGTCGACAAGCGTCTGCAGAACGCGCCCTGGCATACGGTTAAGGGTGAACACTATGGCGTGCCCTACATGTGGGGCCCGAATGTATTGATGTACGATACGCGTGCCTTCAAGAGCCCGCCGAAAAGCTGGAATGTCGTCTTCGAAGAAATGAAGCTGGACGATGGCAAGTCGAACAAGGGCAGGGTGCAGGCCTATGACGGCCCGATTCATGTTGCCGATGCAGCCAATTACCTGATGTACCACCGTCCGGAGCTTGGCATTAAAAGCCCCTACGAGTTGAATGAAGACCAGTACAAGGCGGCGCTGGACCTGCTGCGCCAGCAACGCACACTGGTATCCCGCTACTGGCACGATGCTTTTATCCAGATGGATGATTTCAAGAACGAGGGTGTGGTTGCTTCCGGTTCCTGGCCATTCCAGGTGAATATCATGCAGGGCGACAAGCAACCGGTCGCTTCTACCATACCTCAGGAAGGCGCCACCGGCTGGGCCGACACCACGATGATGCATGTCGATGCGAAGAATCCAAACTGCGCCTATATGTGGATGGAGCATACGCTGTCATCCAACCTGCAAAGCGATCTCTCGGTCTGGTTTGGTGCCAACCCCAGCGTACCCGCAGCCTGTACCGACGGGCGCGGCATGCAGACGGCCGCTGGCTGCAAGGTCAACGGCATGGACGATTTTGAGAAAATCAAGTTCTGGACCACGCCGGTCTCGAAATGCAGCAGCCAGAATAGCTGTGTGCCCTACTATCGTTGGGTATCGGATTATATCGGCGTAATCGGGGGGCGTTAACCCCGGTCTAATGGGTCATTGCCAGCCGGGAGTGAATCTATCCCGGCTGGTAGTCACTATTACCAAATTATGGCTACAGCGGTACTTTTCTCATCGGTGTCGCGTCACTACGGTGACGTCCGCGCACTAGACAGGGTCGACCTGGAAATCCGCGAGGGTGAATTTTTCGCCATGCTCGGACCTTCCGGCTCGGGCAAAACCACCTGCCTGCGACTGATCGCCGGATTCGAACAGCCCACGCTCGGGCATATCGAAATTTTTGCTGAAACCGCCGAGGGGGTGCCGCCGTTTCGGCGCAACGTCAACACGGTTTTCCAGGACTACGCCTTATTTCCACACCTGAATGTACTCGATAATGTCGCCTACGGGCCAATGATCCGGGGCGTGGGAAAGGCAGAACGCTATAAGACTGCCGAAGAGGCGCTGGAACTGGTTGCCCTGCAGGGTATGGGCCTGCGCCGCGCCAGCGAGTTATCTGGTGGTCAGCGCCAGCGTGTCGCGCTGGCACGCGCGCTGATCAATAAACCGCGTGTATTACTGCTGGACGAACCGCTGGGGGCGCTGGACCTGAAGCTACGCGAGCAAATGCAGGACGAGTTGAAAGCCTTGCATCAACGCCTCGGTATTACCTTTGTGTTTGTCACCCACGATCAAAACGAGGCGCTATCGATGGCCGACCGCGTCGCCCTGTTTAACCAGGGCAGGGTGGTTCAGGTAGGCACACCGCGGGA
>CAXBMV010000463.1:0-3391 GCA_963976575.1 uncultured Gammaproteobacteria bacterium
CTGAACTTAATCGCATTTTCGATCAGGTTGTGCATGATTTCGCGTAAACGAATGATATCCGCATAAACAGGCGGCATTGCATCGGCGACCTCGATCTGCGCGTCGCTTTCGTCAACCAGACCCTGCATACTGGTCAACACCTGTTCACAGACCTCGTTTAGCGAAATTGTCTGCGGCGGGTTCATTACATTGCCGATGCGCGACAGCTCGAGTAAATCGTCGAGTTGACGGCTCATGGTTTTCACCGCTTGCTCGATCTTGCTCATGTCGTTTTGCACGGCAATCGAGTCATTGCTCTGCATATCCCTGTTTAACAACCCGAGAAAACCGTTTATCGTCACCAACGGGCTTTTCAGCTCATGAGATACAGTGTAGGTGAAACTTTCCAGTTCGCTGTTCTTTTGTTCAAGCTCGGCAATGATATTCTGATTTTGAATTGCGTTGGCTTCCAGTTGGTCCGCCATCTGGTTAAAAGAGTCGCCCAACTGCCCAATTTCATCAGCGTTGCGGTATGTGACACGCTGTTGCATTTCACCCGAACCAAACAGAGCTATTTTGGCTTGTAATTCGACGATAGGACGCAGCACTCTCTTCAATCCGAAATAAATCAGCATATACCCCGCACAAAGCGTGACCACCAGAATCAATGCAGAAAAAATCAATGACAGCCGCAGATTATACCAGACCTCGCTTTCATTGCTGGATATGACCCTGTTTATATTTCGGGTCAGGGTGTCACTGCTCAAAACGAGTTGCCCTATGGCGCTTTCAACCTCGGTTCTTGCATTGATGAACTGTTCAACGACCAGCGCAAGATTTTCGTAGACTTTCACCACCCTGGCCGACACTTCGGCACGCTTGGAATCATTGGCGACATTCAATTCGAGCAAGGTATTCGAAAATCTCAGCCGCTGCTGTTGCACTGCGATAGTTTCCAGTGTTTGAGCACTGCTTTCAGTCTGATAATCCCGGATTCTCAAAAACAGGCTCAGAATTTGCTTGTTTATGCTTTTTACCATGCGTAGCTCGGGTAGCAGATGCCGGGTTAATTCGTCCAGATTCTGCTGTTCGATGGCAAGGCCAATGTCACGATCGAGTACCTGCATGAAACCGGCAAAGGCCTGCTCAATTTCCTGTTCGAGCCGCTGCTCGCGCTGGAAAACTCCACTGAGTTTGCGGCGACCCGCACCCAAACGCTGACCTGCAAGCTCCAATTCGCCCAGGGCGCTGGCGATAGAAGCCGCCTCGCTCTCTTCAGACGCGTTGGTTTCGGAAGTTTCGATAAAAACCTGCAAGCGCTGGCGACTGTTAGCCAGAGCAGTCTCAATTTCCTGATATGACCCGGGTCCTGCGGCGCTAACATAGCTCCGGTACTGTTTTAACAGTGTCAGGGACACCGCCTCGAAATCATGCAAGGCTTCGTACTTCGGCACTAGTTTACCGAACAACTCCTGATTCGCGGTGGCCAAAACCAGCGTAATCGTAACCAGCCCGAGACTACTGCCGATCACTAATAGCAGCAGTAGTTTCTGGCGCAGCTTCAGCTTTGAAAGACTCAGGTCCATTTCGGCTTGAATGCCGCTGGCCTCGGGTATCGGGAAGTAATATCGAAACGCGTCAAGTCCATATGGCTACGGGTATATTCTTCGGCTGCATTGCGCTCCGGATTAAAGTCCCAGGACTGATATCGCCCCTGGCGCAAGGCTTCGTGTACGACGCGGCGCCGCTGCTGGTCGCGGATTATACTCTGGCGCAAGCCATCTGCGTCCCAATATTCATCGGCTTCGCGGCGAAATGCGGCGAGTTGTTCGTGATCGGTCAAATTAACCAGTTCATCGGGATCATTCGCAAGGTCAAATAATTGTTCCGGGTCTCCGAGGCAACTAATGTATTTAAAGCTACCCCGGCGCAGCATCAACATGGGCGCCCCGGTGCCTTCGGCGAGGTATTCGCTGACGCAGGCATTCGCATCGTTGCTGGAATCGCCTTTGCATAATGGCAGCAGAGATCGCCCGTGCAAGGGATCGATGGGTGCTGGTTTCGCCTTGCCGCTGGATTCGCTGGCGATATCGACCAGCGTGGGCAGTACATCCACCTGAGCCACCGGCGCCGCCACCCGCCCGGGCTGATATCGACCAGGCTGGTGCAGGATCATCGGAATGCGACAGGACCACTCGCGAAAGCTCATCTTGTACCAGAGACCGAACTCGCCAAGCATATCGCCGTGATCGGAGGTGAAAATTATTGTGGTGTTGTCCGCCATGCCGCATTCATCCAGGGTGGCACGCAACCGACCCAGCCATTCGTCGACGTAGCTGACATTGCCATAGTAGGCGCGCCGAGCATTGATAATTTCGGCATCGCTGAGGTCAACCGCATCCAGTGCGATTACTTTTTCCAGACGGCGGTTATGCGCATCCTGCTGCTGCGGACGCGGGACCTTCGGCAAAGGGATATCGACACCCTCGTACAAATCCCAGTATTTCTGCCGTGTTGCATAGGGGTCATGCGGATGGATGAAGCTGGTGACCAGGCACAAGGGTCGTTCGTCTTCTCCGCGTGCATGGTCGTAGATGACGCGCATGGCCTGGTTGCCTACCTCGTCATCGTAAGCCAGCTGGTTGGTGATCGCGGCCACGCCGGCCTGCTTCACACTGGACATATTGTGGTACCAGAGATCGATACGTTCATCGGGATTATTCCAGTCCGGTACCCAGCCAAAATCAGCCGGGTAAATATCGGTGGTGACCCGGTCTTCAAAACCATGCAGTTGATCGGGCCCGACAAAATGCATTTTCCCGGAGAGACAGGTGCGATAGCCCATCAGGCGGAGATAATGTGCAAAGGTGGGCATAGTCGCGGGCAGGTAAGCAGCATTATCGTAGCCGGCGCAACTGGAAATATTCTGCCCCGTCATGAATGCATAGCGTGCTGGTGTGCACAGCGGGCTGGAACTGTAGGCCGACTCGAAAACGACGCCTTCGCTGGCAAGACGGTCAATATGCGGACTTTTCACCACCTCGTTGCCATAACAGCCCAGTGCCAGCGCGGTGAGCTGGTCGGCCATGACGATCAGTATGTTTTCATTTTCCGATTTCATTGAACTACCCCTGAAAACTATTTATAGCTTATTTTTTCCGTCAAATATTACAACTTCGAGGTTTTCAGAATCGAGGTCATCTATGCAGCCGAGGTTCACCCGTGCATGCCCTGGCATGCGCAGGGTTTCGTTGTGCGTATAAATGCCGCATTTCCGGCAAAAATAATGCTTTGCTGCCTTGTTACCGAACTGATAGAGGCCGATATCCTCGTCAGCCGCCAGGATGTTTAGTTGATCCAGCCCAATGGCCTCGGCACTCATCAATGCACCCTTACGCCGGCAAATCGAGCA
>CAXBMV010000464.1:0-3385 GCA_963976575.1 uncultured Gammaproteobacteria bacterium
CTATTCCGTAACGTACCGCGCGCGGACCTGGAAATGTTGTTTCCCAATACCCGCGTGGGCATGCGTTTGATGGACAAGTTGTTGATCGGCATTCCAGCCCTGGTCAGTGGTGGCATAGTGTTGAGCACCAAGTTGGGCGCCTCGCTGATTCTGTTGGGTTCGATTTTCGGATACTGGATTGGACTGCATAACGAGCCGGGGGAATTCAATGAAACCGCGATCCTGGCATTGCTCGCCGGAGCCGCCGCCCTGGGTGGATACCTGTGGAAGCAATTCAGCAATTTCAAAAATCGCAAGTTGCAGTTCATGCAATCGTTGACGCAAAACCTGTATTTCAAGAATCTGGACAATAATGCCGGTGTATTTCACCGCCTGATCAACGATGCCGAAGAGGAAGAGTCGAAGGAAGCGCTGCTGGCCTATTATTTTTTACTGGTCAGCCCGGTAGCGCTAGGCAGGGCGGAACTAGACGAAACAATCGAGAGCTGGTTTGCCACGCGCTGGGATTGCCAGATCGATTTTGAAATCGACGACGCGCTGCAAAAGCTGGTGAAGCTGGGCCTGGTAGTCGAAACCGATACAAAGCTTGCGGCGGTATCCATGCGCGAAGCCATTACCCGTCTGGATCGACGCTGGGACGATTACTTCATTGTCGAAGAAGCCGCGTTATAATTCCATGCCGGGTAATATGCTCGCCTGGGCTGGAGTCTTGAATTCAATCAGTGGAGGTTGTAGATGCACATTTTTATCGCCAAAAACGGGTCCCTGTCGCTGCGAGAGGCTGACAATATGCGCGGTTTTTCCATCATAGAGGAAACCCCGGGTAATGCCGCGGAAGCGCTTAGAGCGATCGCCGAAACGGCCCCGGAGAATCATTTCTGGATAGATGCCGACGCGGTGGTTGCTATGTCTGAACTGCGCGAGGATGTCGACTGGTGCGCTCAGTTCTGGACGATGCTGGAAAAAGCCGAGCCTTACGGTTTCGCCGATCTCGCCTCCAGACGCGTCAAGGCCCATGTCGAGGCGGCTTGATATCCGCCAACAGACAGCAAATCCCGGCACCGATACCTTATGATTACCTGGACCGACTACCCGATAGACAATAGCTCTGGCGATGCCCGCCAGGCTTTGATAGACAGCGGCAGGCGCCAGCTGCGCGAGCAGGGTTCGCTCTGTCTGCCGGACTTTATCAGCGGGAAAACCCTGCAACGCCTGCTCGACGAAGTGGCTCGTTTGAAAAACAGTGGCCACCGCATGAGTGGCCTGTATCCTGCGACTTCCGACGATTTGTCCGCGGCAGGCGATTTGAGCCTGCCCGCCGCGCATCGCTTTATCGCCGGGGATCTGCTCGACAGCGACAGTCCGGCAAGGCAGATATATGAGCATGCGGGACTACTCGGCTTTATCGCCGATCTCTTCGAGCTGCCGCAACTCTACCGGGTCGCGGATACCATGGGTTGTATCAACTACCTGATCTATCAGCCGGGTGACTCAAATGGCTGGCATTTTGACAGCACTGATTTTGTCGTCTCCCTATGCCTGCAGCTGGCAGAGCAGGGCGGGAGCTATGAAACGATTCCTGATTTTCGCAGCAATTGCGATGGAAATACTGCAGCGGTGGCGCAGCGTATGCTCAATCCCGAGGACTCGACGGGCGTGAAATCCGTCGATTTGTCAGTTGGGTCACTGTTTTTGTTCAAAGGTCGTAATAGCATGCATCGCGTAACCGAGGTCAAGGGGACGCAGGACCGCATAATGCTGATATTGAGTTTTCATCGCCAGCCGGGACATTATCTTAGCCAGGGATCGAGGTTGGCAATGTATGGCAGGGCAGGCGATTGACGATGGGAAACTGCCTTATCAGGGACGATTTTGTTTATACGCGGGCAGGAGTTAAACTCTGCTCAATTCCCCGCCAGAACAAGGATGCAAACAGATGTTGAAAATTTTCGCGGCGGCATGCTTACTGCTGCTGTTAAACGGCTGCGCCAGCATTATCAGTTCCGCGACTTCGAAGATGGCGGACAATATCACCCTGGCAATGCTTAATCAGAATGACCCGGCGACGGTACGCGATGGTGCCCCCGCCTACCTGCTGATGATCGATGGTCTGATATCGGGCGATGCTGAGAATGTTGACCTGCTGCTCGGCGGTGCAAAATTGTATGGCGCCTATGCCGGTGCCTTTGTCGAAGACGAAGCGCGCGCACGGCGTCTCGCGGTCAAATCCTTCGATTACGCCAAAAGGGCGCTTTGTCTTGATGTGGAACAGCTCTGCGGTAGCCTGGGAGACCGGTTGGATGATTTCATGCTCAAACTGGATAAGACTCGCAAAAGCGATATCAGGGTCATCTACGGACTGGCCGAGGCCTGGGCGGGATGGATTCGTGTCAATACAAATGACTGGAATGCGATTGCCGATATTTCCCGGCTTAAGGCACTGTTGCGACGCTGCGTAGAGCTCGACGAAGGTTTCGAAGGCGGTGGCGCACATATGTACCTGGGCGTGCTCGAATCGCAGCTGCCACCCGCGCTCGGCGGTAAGCCTGAACTGGGGCGTCAGCATTTCGAAAAAGCCCTGGAAATTTCCGAGGGGAAAAACCTGATGGTCAGTGTGTTGATGGCGCAGTATTACGCCCGCCTGGTGTTTGACAGGGAATTACACGACTCGCTGCTGGCTAAAGTTAACTCGGCCGAGGCCGATTATCCCGGTTATACGATGATCAATATGCTGGCCAAACAGCAGGCAGAGCAGTTACTTGCGGAGTCGGATAGTTTTTTCTAGGAGGAACTAATTCGCCCGGCTTCGGTTCAAATCTTAAAATCTTATCGAGACAATCAATGAACTACGTCTTAAAACTCTTGTTTTTGTTTCTGGCTGTGACGACGATGGCGCCTGCAGCCCAGGCGCAAACCCTGAAAATTGCGACTCTGGCCCCGGCCGGTACCACCTGGATGAATGAAATGAGCGCCGGGGCCAAAGCCATAGAGGAGAAAACTACGGGGGGGGTGGTATTGAAGTTTTACCCTGGCGGAGTCATGGGTAACGATCAAAGCGTACACCGAAAAATCAGAATTGGTCAGCTGCATGGCGGTGCTTTTACTCCGGGTGGTATGGCAGCAGTGAATTCCAGTATCCAGTCTCTGGGATTGCCGATGATGTTCAGCTCGCTGGACGAGGTCGATTATGTCAGACCACGACTCGATCCTGTGATCAAGGCAGAAATGGAAAACAATGGATTCGTGGTCCTGGGTATTTCCGAGGGAGGCTTCCTGCGAATTCTTTCGAAGAATCCAATGCGAGATCTCGAATCGATACGTGCCAGTAAAGTGTGGGTTCCCGAGGGCGATGCGCTGGGGCAGATTACTTTCAAAGCCCTGGGTA
>CAXBMV010000465.1:0-3364 GCA_963976575.1 uncultured Gammaproteobacteria bacterium
CTTTGTCTCGCATCCACCGTAAGGTAATCTACCCACTCGATCAGGGGAAGGCCCTCATTTTTTAATCACGCCTAGAATATCGCCACTGATCAAGGCGGCGATATCAACCATTGTTAGATAAGGATTAGCCCCTTTATTAATGGCGAGATACTTTGGTTTCCACTCAGGTTTAAACTTGTCCTTGAATTTACGGAGTCCGTCAAAATTATAGAAATCACCACCGCTTCTATAAATCAGGCTGCCAAACTTATCCCATTTGCTGGCCCCTTTACGGCTCTCCAGTCCAGCAAGAGGTGCCATACCCAGGCTAAATGTTCGATATCCCTTGGCCTGCATGGCCAGCATAATTTCGATAAACAGGAACTCCATGGTCGCATCTGAAGCACTCTCTTTATGGCGCATGAGATCAATACTGGATTCAATTCGTGTATTTGTTGTTAATACATTAGCAAATGCAGTCAATTCATCGTTTTCGTATACAAGCGCCAATGGAAAATTCTGCAAATAATCGCGATCAAATTTGCCAAGAGAAAAGCCCTTCTCACGTGCACCTTTGGCATTCAGCCAGTCGTTAGAAATAGACTCTAGTAGATCCAGCAGATCGGAGCTGTATGGTGGGAATTCAAGTTTAAATATTAAACCATCGCGTTGTGCTCGATTATGAGACTGACGCAACTTGCTTCTCTTTGAGCCTTCCAGACTAAATTCATCAAGACTGATCTGAGCTTCCTCGCCGAGCTTGTAGAGACTGAAACCGGCATTGATATACCAATCCAGATGATCGCTGCCAACCTGGTAAAAGGCTGGTTTGCTTCGGTTATCTTCCGCCTGTTGCTTGAACTGCCAGAGTAATTCATAAGCCTCGGAATCCGATCCAACAGGGTCCCCTAGCGCTATACAACTGCGACCTTGCACGCCAAACATAATGAAACTGATTTTATTCTCCGACCACATCAGATGCTTGTCGCCCAGCAGTGCAAAATTGGCATCTACGTTGTCTTGATTTTTGATAATCGAGTGAGCCTGTTCAAGCTGAACGGTTTCGGGTAAATCGAGTTTTCGCTTTAACGGGCGCAGGGCATAATTTATGTACAAAACCAGATAGGTACATACGGCAACCAAAATTGTACGCAAGCCTCGAGAAACCTGATCATCAAAGGCGAACTGCCACCACAGATAATGCTGATAACTGGTTGATTTAAAGGAAAAGAATAGCAGCCAGATAAAACCCGCGATTGCAGCAAGCGTGATTAAGAACCATTGCAAATTGAATACCCCGGAAAACAGACGCGCACGTCGGTAGAACTGCTTTTTTCCGAGGACTAGCAACAGTAGTGAGACAACCAGAATTATAGCTCGATCGAAATCGAGGGTCTGTACAAATGAAATGACCGCAGCACCAATAAACAAGAAGGCTGTTAACCATAAAGCTGCCCAAACACGTTGCCACAAGGCAAATGACAAAAGAATCAAAACCATTCCTATGACACCACCGAGTAGGTGGGAGAGTTCAAACAGTTGCAGAGGGAAAAAGTCTTCCAGCAGGCGTAAACTATTGGCCGACAGCGAGACGGAACTTCCAATGAGCAACAAGAGTCCCGACAGGAAAGTCACTCCACTAACTGCTGCAGGAATAGCGCCATGGGCAACCCTGGCAACCCCGACTATAGTCCCCTCTAGTTGAGACTCGCCGGTCCACTTTTTTCGCAAGCCGATGTAGCTTTCGCTTAGAATCAATAACAGTAAACCCAGTATAAAGGGGAGGATGTAATAAATAACTCTATAACTGACCAGCCCAACGGTTATTGCTTCAACTGGAATTGTATTGTGTAGTGCCGCGATGATAACCGCTTCAAAAACGCCGACGCCACCTGGCACATGGCTTAAGACACTGATCACGAGCGCAACTGCATAAACGGCCAGAAATGTTAGAAAAGGTAACTGGGTATCCGGTAGCAATATATAAAGTGCGGCACCAGCAAAGCAAATGTCCAGCATTGAAAATACGATCTGCCCGGTTAAAATTTCTGTGGATGGAATTTTGTAGGTGGAATCCTTCCATTTAATTTCTCCCTTTCTGCGACTACGAAGAAATAGAAACCCAACAACCAGGCCGATAAAAAGAAGGGCCAAAGCTCGCACCATCCAGCTCGGAAAAAAGAAATAATCGGCAAAAACCGCTGGATGTATTATCAGTGCAAGGCCGCCAACCAGCACTTCACCGATGCCAAATCCAACCACGCAAAATGCTATGATTAAGGCGATTTCTGCAGAACTGAGTCCGGATCGAGAATAGAGGCGATAACGCACCGCACCTCCCGAAAGCCAGCTTACACCGATAGTATTGCTTAACGAATATCCTATAAATGATGTGAAAGCGATAAGGGGCAGCGGCAATTTTTTGCCGATGTATCTTAGCGCTGACCAGTCGTACCCGACTAGAGCGAGATAGCCACCTATAGTGAATATGAACGCAAGAACAAACTTACTAACCGGGAGAGCTTTTAACTGAATGACCAGATCATGTAGATTGATATGCTGAATTTGCCGGTAGAAAACAATGATTCCTACAACGAAAAGGGCAAATATTAAAAGGTCGGAAGCATAGCCTCTGAACCTGAGAATTACCGGGTTTTGTAGTAGCGTTTTAATCACTGTGTTTCCTGGATTGGGTATTATCGAATTTCAAAAATTGCTGTATCAATTGATTCATCCGGGTTGAGTGTGTCATTGGAGTCGCATGCCCACCCCCTTTAATAACAACAAATTGACCAAGCTGTAACAAGCCTGAAATTTGCTTGCTGTGTTCAACAGTAACAACATCATCATCGCCTACTACCACTAAAACAGGTAGTTGAATGCCGCTTAAGTCAGAATCTTGTAGGTTTGGTAGTGACCAAATGTGGCGTATGTTCTTATCCAGTTGTCCAAAATACCTTCCAGAGCCGCTCCATTTGGATCTTAGCCAGGAAGCTGCAGATATGTATTTTGTTGCCAACAGTCTTTGCGCTTTCATCGTCAGGCCTTGAGGCGATGTGTTGGCGCTAATTGCAATAATGCGTTTTGCCCTGTCCGGGTAATCTCTAGCGACTACCAGCGCTGTTATCCCGCCATCGCTCCAGCCAACGATATCGGATTGTCGAAGCTGCAATTCGTCCATTATTAGCACCACATCTTCGGCAAACAATTGATAGGTCAAAGTTTCGGCCCCCATGGTTGACCTGCCATGACCGCGCGTATCGACAAGAATTACCTGCCGATCGTTCTTCACCAGGAAAGGAATCTGTGAGAACCAACAGAGCTTATTGCTCAGGCCGCCATGCAAGAGCACGACTGCTTCGCCACTTCCATAAACCTGATAGGA
>CAXBMV010000466.1:0-3362 GCA_963976575.1 uncultured Gammaproteobacteria bacterium
GGGGAATTTCGGGGACACAATACCTATTTCGCGGACACTCCGGATAGGTGAACAACAGTTGTCGAATTAGGTTTTGTGTCCCCGAAATTCCCCTATAATCCCCATCTTTTGATTCCAGCGGAGAATTCCAATGAATGTATTAATCGATATATGCGTAGTGCCGATGGGCGTGGGTTTGTCGGTGTCCAAATACGTGGTCGAGTGCCAAAAGATTTTTGACGCGGCCGGGCTGAAGCACCAGATGCATTCCTACGGCACCAATGTCGAAGGCGAGTGGGACGCGGTGATGGCGGCGGTGAAGCGTTGTCACGAGAAAATGCACGAGATGGATGTGCCGCGGGTTGGTAGTACCTTACGCGTGGGTACGCGGGTGGACAGGACTCAGTCGATGCAGGACAAGATTGATAGTGTGAATGAGAAGATGAGTTAGGAGTTAACAACGCCTGGTTCACGCGGAGGCGCGGGGGCGCAGATGGGGTAGGTGGTTCATGCGGAGTGAGTATTCTGATTACTCTGGATCCCGCGGTCACGCCGCGGGATGACAAGCATATAAAAAACAGGCGTCATCCCGGAAGCTGCGTAGCAGCTGTCCGGGATCTCCAGATGGTTCGCGCTACCAGGAATGCCATTCCCGTCGGCAGCCTGTTCGTTTGGAGATCCCGGACAGGCGCTTCGCGCCTTCCGGGATGACAGGCTTGATTTTTGGGTTGTGGGTTTTTTTTCTGGGTTTGGGTTGGGTGTCTGTAGTGGGATTGGTGTGGGAGTCGGTAGGGTGGCTTTCGGCTCTGGATACCGCCGGTCCGACGCATCGGGTCGAGCCGCGGGATGACATTCTATTAATAAGTTGGTCTTCTCGCCGTGGTATGACGTTCACATAATTAGTTTGGATGTTGGGCCAGGGCTTGTTTCAGGGTTTGTTCCATTTCTTTGGAGAAGCAGGCGAAGGTGATGTTTTTGATGCCCGGGCATAGCGGCAGGGTGTTCAGGGTGGTGCTGATGGCGACTTCGGCGGCCTTGTCTATCGGGTAGCCGTAAACGCCGCAGGAAATGGCCGGGAAGGCGATGCTGTTGAGGGCGTGTTGTTCGGCCAGCAGCAGGCTGTTGCGGTAGCAGTTGGCGAGCAGGGCGGGTTCTCCGTTATGGCCGTCCTGCCAGATGGGGCCTGCGGTGTGGATGACGTGGCTTGCGGGTAGTCGGTAACCTTTGGTGATTTTGGCTTCGCCGGTGTCGCAGCCGTTTAATGTTCTGCATTCGGCGAGCAGTTCCGGGCCGGCGGCGCGGTGGATGGCGCCATCGACGCCGCCACCGCCGAGCAGGCTATTGTTCGCGGCGTTCACTATGGCATCCACCGGCAGTCTGGTGATGTCGGCCTGTATGATTTCAATTTGCGCCATCTTGTTTCTCCCAGAATTCCTTTAAGCTTTTTTCCAGTGTTTCAATGTCTTTGCAGAACTGCGGTTGCCAGTGCTGTGGCAATTGCTGGCGATAACCGGCCTGCTGGAAACGCCGTTCCAATAATATCACCACGCCTCGGTCTTTTTCACTGCGTATCACGCGGCCGGCGCTTTGCTTCACGCGGATCAGGCCGGGGTAGCGGAAGGCGTAGTCGAAGCCGTCGAGTTGCATGGCTTCAAAATCATGCTGTATCAATTGCTGTTCGCTGTTGGCCTGGGGCAGGCCGACGCCGACGACTATGGCGCCTATGAGGCGGTCACCGCGGTAGTCTATGCCCTCGGCGAAACGGCCGCCCATGATGGCGAAGCCGAGTTGCTGGCTGTCATCGCTGAATTGCGCCAGGAATGCCTGCTGCGCGGCCTCGTCGAAGTCGCGTTGCTGCATCAGCGCGCTGATGTCGGCGTATAGTTCGGCGAAGCGTTGATACACCGCCTGCATGAAATAGTAAGAGGAAAAGAACACCAGGTAATTGCCGCTGCGCAGGCGGTAGCAGCGCGCGATGGCGTGGCAGATATTATCGATATGCGCGTCGCGTTCGCGGTAGCGGGTGTCGATGTAACTGGCGATGCATACTTTCAAATTCTCCACCGGGAAAGCCGATGCGAGGGTCATTTGATTGGCCTCGCTGCCGAGGCCCAGCGCCTGCAGAAAATAATCCGGCGGCGACAGCGTCGCCGAGAAGCCGCACACCGATTGAAACATCGGGTAACAGTCGTGCAGGTATTCGAAGGCATTCAGGCACAGCAGTTTCAGCTCGCGCGAGTTCAGCGGTTTCTGCGCGATGCTCTTGTGGTGCGGGCCGAACAGTTGCGCGATGCACTGGAAGCGGATCACCGCCTTGGCGACCTCCTGCGTCTCGGGCGCGATACGTTTGTTGGTGAACAGGTCGAAGCCGAGTTTTTCGCTGAAGCGGTAACTCGCCTGCAGCATCGCATCGGGGATTTCGTCGTCTATGGTTTCATCGCTGTCGAGGCTGCGGATGCTGCTGTCCAGCGCCAGTTGCATCGCCTTCAGCGCCTTCGCCATCTGGCGGCTATTGTCGGCGGCGTTGGCTTTGCGCAGCTGCCTGCGCGACAGGCTCGCCGAATACATGCCGCGCGCGCGGTCGACGAGGTTGTGCAACTCATCCACCAGCAACACCTTGCGGCTGCTGTCGTTGCGGAAATAACTGAGCTGCACCTGCGGGTCGAAGACATAGTTGAAATCGCAGACAATCACCTCGGCCCAGCGCAGCATTTGCAGGCCAAGCTCGAAGGGGCAGATTTGAAACTCTCTGGCCACGGCCTGTACTTGCTCGACGCCGAAGCGCCGCGTCTTGAATAACTGTTCGCGCGCCGCCGGCAGGCGGTCGAAGAAGCCGATGCAGCGCTGGCAGTTGCCCTCGTCGTCGATTTCATCCTCGTCAAAATTACAGGGGCAGCTGCGCGCCTTGGCCTGTATCACCAGGCAGGCGATGTCGAGACCGGCGTCGGTCATCAGCTCGACGGCCTGCTGCGCCTGCTGCTGCCCGGACACCTTGGCGGAGAGGTAAACGATTTGATCGCAAAGGTTTTCGCCCAGCGCCTTCACCGCCGGGAACAGCGTGCTGATGGTTTTGCCGGAACCGGTGGGTGCCTCCACCATCAAACGCTGTTGTTCGCGGATGGCACGGTAAACCTCGGCGGCGAATCTATGCTGCTGGCCGCGGAATTGTTCGAAGGGAAAGGATAAGGCCTGCGCCTGCTCGCGCGTCTGGCGGCGTTGCTGTTCCACCATGCGATGCCAGCGCAGATAAACACGCAGGCTCTCTTCGAGAAATTCTTCCAGGTCAGCGCTGCGCCAGGGTTGCTTGTGGCGCTGCTCCTTGCCGCCGTACAGGTTCACCAGGTTGAGGCTGAGCATGACTTCGGCCAGACCCTGTTCGCTGG
>CAXBMV010000467.1:0-3357 GCA_963976575.1 uncultured Gammaproteobacteria bacterium
TGCAGGCAACCCACCGAGGCATGCGCGTACCAGGTACCGCTGGTGCCGTGTTTTTCGAACACGGCTGTCAGCCTGTCGGTATAGTCGGCAAGGTCTTCCAGCGGTACCGCGCAATCCTCGATAAAAGATACCGGCTTGCCGTCACCCTTCATCGACATCATGATGTTCAGGCCCGCCTTGCGCACCTCCCAAACCGCGCTTTGAAATGTCGGCTCGGTGGCTTCGACCACCGCGTCGGCAAAGCCGAGATCAGCCATCAATTCGACCAGTTGTCGAAGTTTAGCGAGTTGTTCCTCGCGATCTTCGCCGGCAAACTCGACCAGCAGCAAGGCGTCGGGCTTGCCCTGTACGAATCGGTCCACGGTATCGCGAAACATCGGTATCTCGCGCGATAATTCGATCATGGTACGGTCTACCAGTTCCACCGCGCTGGGGTCGAGCTTGACGATATGCTGGGTAGAGGCCATCGCCTCGCGAAAGGCGGGAAAGTGACAGATGCCGAGGACCTTGTGCGCGGGCAGGGGTTGCAGCTGCAGTTGCAGGCGCGAGAAAAAAGCCAGCGTGCCTTCCGAGCCGACCAGCAGGCGCGCGACATTGGATGCCTCGCCATGACTTAACTCATCGATATTGTAGCCACCGACGCGCCGTAACAACTGTGGGAATCGGGTGGCAATCTCTTCGGCTTCGCGTTGCCCTAATGCCTGCAATTTTTGCAATAACTCGAGATGCGATGGCGCGGCATTCGCTGCCGCCTGCCTGGAAAAATGTGCGCTACTACTGTCTGCCAGAATCGCATCTATGGCGAGTACATTGTGCACCATGTTGCCGTAACGGATAGAGCGCGCGCCGCAACTATTGTTGCCAGCCATGCCGCCAAGCGTGGCGCGATTGCCGGTAGAGACGTCCACCGGGTAAAACAGGCCGCGCGGTTTGAGCCACTGGTTTAGCTGATCCAGCACCAGCCCCGGCTCTACCCATATACTGCCAGCCTCCGGGTCGAAATCGCCGATCTGATTCAAGTACTTGCTGCTATCTATGACCAGCGCCTCGCCCACCGTCTGTCCTATCTGCGAGGTGCCGCCGCCGCGTGGCAATACCGCGATGCCGGCATCGGCGGCTATCTGAATCGTCCGCACGACGTCTTCGCTGTTGCGCGCCACCACCACGCCGAGTGGTTCAATCTGATAAATCGAGGCATCGGTGCTGTAGCGACCACGGCTGAATTTATCGAACAGGACTTCTCCCTGCAACTCGCGTCGCAGTGTTGCGGCGAGGTCGCTGGCGTCAATCCCGGCCCTTGTTTTTTCCTGTTGTGCGGCGCTTTGAGCGGTATTGTCCAAGGAAATTATCCTGCGGTTTAAAAGCAGGACAGTAACAGCGACACAGCCCGATCTCAACCGACTTGAAGCGACCGCATGGAGGGATAAACGTAATAGTTCTGGTAATCGCGGAAGTAACTGGGCTAGAATCGATCTGGTATACCAGGGGGTAAAGGCAGGATCACTGGTATTCATCGAGTCAACTCGAACTCGCTGCGAACTAAAATTATAACCAGGCAGAATATCGATATGAGTAACAGTTTAGGACGTCATTTCCTCCAGATTCCCGGACCCACCAATGTGCCCGATCGGGTACTCGGCGCAATCGCGATGCCGACCATCGATCACCGCGGTCCTGACTTTGCCGAATTGACACTGGAAGTTCTGGCTGGACTGAAACGCGTATTTAAAACCTCCGCCGACCTGGTGATTTATCCCGCCTCCGGCACCGGCGCCTGGGAAGCGGCACTGGTGAATACGCTGTCACCCGGCGACAGGGTATTGATGTTTGAAACCGGACACTTCGCCAGCCTGTGGCGCGGTATTGCCGAGGAACTCGGGCTCGAAGTGGTATTTGTTCCCGGAGACTGGCGGCACGGCGTCGACCCTGCCGAAGTCGAAAGCCTGCTCCTGGCCGACAAGCACCAGGCCATCAAGGCCGTGATGGTGGTGCACAACGAAACCTCCACCGGCGTCACCAGTCGCATCGACGCGATACGCAAGGCGATAGATGCCAGCGGTCATCCGGCGCTGTTCATGGTCGATGTGATTTCATCGCTGGGCTCGGTCGATTACCGCCACGACGAATGGGGCGTGGACGTTACCGTCGGCGGCTCACAGAAAGGATTGATGCTGCCGCCGGGTTTAAGTTTTAACGCAATCAGTGCGAAGGCTTTGCAGGCCAGTAAAACGGCCGCTTTGAAAGCATCTTTCTGGCGCTGGCAACCTATGCTGGACGCTAACCGCACAGGCTTCTTCCCCTATACCCCGGCAACTAATCTACTCTATGGATTGCGCGAAGCGCTGACCATGTTGCTCGACGAAGCCGGGCTGGAACAAGTGTTTGCACGGCATATACGTCACGCAGAAGCCACGCGGCGCGCTGTGCGGGCCTGGGGCCTGGAAGTGCTCTGCCTGAACGAGGATGAATACAGCCCGGCGTTGACCGCGGTGTTGATGCCCGAGGGAGAGGATGCCGATGCCTTGCGCAAACTGATACTGGATCGATTCGATATGTCGCTGGGTACTGGTCTGGCGAAGTTGCAGGGGCGCGTGTTTCGCATTGGGCATCTTGGCGATTTTAATGACCTGATGCTGGCAGGTACACTCAGTGGAGTGGAAATGGGATTGGCCGCAGCGAAGGTTAGCTTCAAGCCTGGAGGCATCAATGCCGCGCTTGACTATCTGGCGAATGCTACTTAAGTTTCATGGCTGTTGTTACGACTGATTGCTCGGCAGCGGTGATTTTTTTGATGATTCAATCGTAGGTTGAGTACAGATACAAAAAATAATTATAAGAAGGAATGATTCCTTCAAGAGATGGATAACCAGGATATTTTCTAATAACCAAATCTGAGAATGGAGTAAGTTATGAAGTTTCTAAAAACAATCAGTTCCGCATTTATTCTAGGCATTTTAACTCTGAGTCAATTGAACGCAGCACCGATGCAGCTAAATTTCGGTCACGTTGGTGCACCCGGTTCACTATTCGAAGCTTCCGCGAATGAATTCGCCAAACGCGCCAATGCCAAACTCGGTGATCGCGCGAAAGTGGTAGCCTTCGGTTCCAGTCAGCTGGGCAAGGACAAAGAGCTGCTGAAGAAACTCAAGCTCGGTACAGTAAATTTCGCGCTACCTTCCTCGGTCATGGCCTCGGTATCCGATGAATTCGGCCTCTTCGACATGCCATACCTGGTCAAGGACAGAGCTCATATGGCTCGCATTGAGAAGGAGATTTTCTGGCCTACTCTGGCCCCACTTCTGGAGAAAAAAGGTTACAAGGTGCTCGCAGTTTGGGAAAATGGTTTTCGTAATATCA
>CAXBMV010000468.1:0-3356 GCA_963976575.1 uncultured Gammaproteobacteria bacterium
CGAGCAAATGGCGCAACATATACTGCTCGGCCGCGCGGCCGCTATCGGGCCACCCTTTCCACAGCCGGTGGCGCGCGCGATGTTGTTGATCCGGCTGGTCAATTTTCTCACAGGGCTGGATGGTGTCAGCAGCAAGCTGTGTTGTTACCTGGTGGACAGGCTGAACGACGATTTCACCCCCTGGATTCCATCGCTGGGGCACGGCATGGCTGCGGATACCACCGCTAACAGCCATGCCTTTCAGACACTCATAGGTGCAGGTAGCGTATTCGGCCCCGATGGCGAACGCCAGACGGCGAGGGCTGCACTAGAGCAGCGTGGCGCGGCGGTGCTGCAACTATCTGACAAGGAGGGCATAGCCCTGATCAATGGTGTCTGTGCCGCGCCGGCGCTGGCAATGCACGCCTTTTACCAGCTCGACGAACTGCTGTCGCTGGCGAATCTGGTCGCCGCCGTTTCGCTAGAGGGGCTGGCTGCGCCGAAGGATTCCCTGGATGCAGGTCTGGGCAAGCTCAGCAGCGAGCCCGGGGTGGGCAAAATCATTACCGCGATGCGCAAGCATCTCAACCACAGCCAGGTGACGGCTTTCAAGCTACAGGCGCCGATATCCTACCGCGTCATCCCGCAGGTGCATGGCGCGCTATTCGATGCGCTGACCTTGCTCAGGCAAAAAATAGAAAACAGTCTGGTTGATTTCAGCGGCAACCCGGTGATGCTGGGTGAAAACCTGCTCTCGGTGGGCCTGTTTCATAACCAGCATCTGGTCAACCAGGTCGAGCAGGTGGCATTAGCGCTGGCGCATCTTGGTGCCTTAAGCGAGCGCCGCCTGCATCGGTTGATGAATAATGAGTTCACCGGTTTGCCGGCGCAGCTGGCATCGCGCCCGGGGCTGGATGCCGGCCTGGTGGTGGTGCACAAGGCCAGTATCGACCTCGCCGCACGCCTGCGCCAACAGGCGCAACCATTGTCGCTATTCACTGCCGAGTCTTCCTCGGGTCAGGAAGATTACATGTCGCTGGCGGTGCCGGCGATTCTTCGTCTTGGTGACATGGCCGAGTTAGTACGTGCGATGCTGGCCTACGAGCTTCTCGCGGGCATCATCGCGGTGCGAATGCGCCCGCAGAAAGCCGGCGACTCGGTGGTGACACTGCTCGACTATTACCAGGCCAGCATCGCCAGTTTCGACAGTGACCGATCACCCGGAGCGGATGTTGAAAGCATACTGCAGGGATTCGACAGCGAAACTGTCAAGGCGCTTTTGCGCTAGCCTGAAAAGGGACGGCCTGTTATTGTCGTCGCTGCCGATTTAACCATAGCGCAATCAATCCTCTCATGACCCTCGAAAACTTTATCCTGCAGCACGAAGCGAGCATCAGGCTGTCCTGCTTTGCCGCCGTGTTTGTAGCCATGTTGCTGTGGGAACTGCTGGCGCCGCGACGCAGGCTGAGTCAGCCGCGCACGCAGCGCTGGAGCGGAAACATCGCCCTGATGATATTGAACAGTCTGCTGCTGCGTCTGGCTTTCCCGGCCGCTGCGGTCGGCGTTGCCTATTTTGTTTCGCAGCAGGGTTGGGGGCTGTTCAACCTGTTGGACTGGCCGATCTGGCTGGAAGTGTTACTCGCAGTGTTACTGCTGGACCTTGCCATTTATTTTCAACATCGGTTGATGCACGCTATACCGGTGCTGTGGCGTCTGCACCGTGTACATCACGCCGATCTGGATTTTGATTTGACCACGGCGGTGCGCTTCCACAGTATCGAGATACTCTTATCCATGGTGATTAAGTCTCTGCTAATCCTGTTACTGGGCCCGGCCTTGCTCGCGGTACTGATCTTTGAAATCCTGCTGAATGGCGTATCGATATTCAACCACGCTAACGTATCCCTGCCAGCAGGCGCCGAATCCCTGGTGCGCAAGCTGGTGGTCACTCCGGACATGCACCGCGTACACCACTCGAATTTGCCGCAGGAAACCAACAGCAATTTTGGATTCAACCTGTCGGTCTGGGATCGTCTGCTGAAAACCTATGTAGCCCAGCCGCGCGATGGCCACGATGGGATGACCATCGGCCTGGACGATTTTCGTGATTCCAGGCAGGTCAGCCGGTTGGTCGGTATGCTAAAAATTCCATTTACAGGTAAGTCATGAGCGAATTAATCACCGAACCGGGTAGCCAGTTGATGCAGGTAGCGCAAGGCAGCTTCGAGCTGCAGCGCAATCCACCCGACAAGAGTCTGCAAGCCTGGGATGCGGCCGATGAATTCCTGCTCAACCATATCGCTGAAACCATGAGTCCGGGTCGGGATAGCCGCGTGCTCGTAGTCAACGATAGCTTCGGAGCGCTGGCAGTGGCGCTGTCGGATAGCGCGGTTTTCTCCTGGAATGACTCCTTGCTCTCGCAGCAGGCCTTGCGCAGTAATCTATTGCTGAATGCCTGCCCGGCCGATGCAGTGCAAACCAATACGGGTATCGCGTTTCCGCAACAGACTGTCGATTGCGTCGTCATCAGGGTACCTAAAACGCTGGCTTTGCTGGAATACCAGTTGTACCAGCTGCGCGGGTTGCTGCATCCCGGCAGTCGCGTGCTTGCGGCCGGCATGTCGCGCAATATCCATAGCTCGACGCTGCAGTTGTTCGAAACCATACTCGGTCCGACCACGACCACCAGAGCGATAAAGAAAAGCCGTCTGATTATGGTCGAACGCGATCACTCGATGAATGAGGGACAGAGTCAATATCCGGAGTACTATGACTTGAGCGTAGAGCGGGAATACCGTATCGGCAACCATGCCAGTCTGTTCAGCCGCGATAGACTCGACAAGGGCAGCCGTTTCCTGATTGAAAACATGGCTACGGGTGAGACCTATAAGAAAATCGTCGATCTTGGCTGTGGCAACGGCGTGCTCGGAATTATCGCGGCGGCGGTGAACCCGGACGCCAGCGTTGTATTCGCCGACGAATCGCATATGGCGGTAGCCTCGGCGAAAGACAATTTTCTTGCGGCATTTGGCAAGCAGCGCAGCGCCGAGTTTTTTACCGGTGATTGTCTGCAAGATATGCAGGACGAAAGCGTCGACCTGGTGCTGAATAACCCACCTTTCCATCAGCAGCACAGCAACAGCGACGCCATAGCCTGGAACATGTTCAAGGATGCGCGCAGGGTATTGCGAAGCGGTGGTGAACTGCGCGTGGTCGGTAACCGCCACCTCGGCTATCACGGCAAGTTGAAAAAAATCTTCGGCAACTGCGAAACCCTGGCGGCGAATAAAAAGTACGTGATCTTGCAGGCCATCAGGCCTTAGAGAGTTCCTGCATTTCATTAGCACTCCGTAAGACTGCTCGCGCCTCGCACATCG
>CAXBMV010000469.1:0-3349 GCA_963976575.1 uncultured Gammaproteobacteria bacterium
GCTGTCAAATTTTTGCACGTTATTGATAATCGGGATCTGGAAATAAATGCCCGGCTTGTAATCGGCTTCGACGATTTCACCCAGCTTGAACTTAATCGCCAGTTCGCGCTCGTGCACGATGAATGTCGACATGGCGACAACAATCGCGACAATCAACAACAGGATGAAGCCAAATCTTATATTACTGCTCATTGTCTTGTCTCCCGGCTGCGATTTCGACTCGCGTTGCGTTTGAACTCGTCGGTCAGGGTACCGCTATTGCCGGTATTGCTGCTGTTAATAGAGGCGGCTGCACCTGCGGCGCCCCCCGAAATCAATTGCTCCAGCGGCAGAAACATCATGTTGTTGCCTGCCTCGATATCGATAAGAACCTTGGGTGAACGCGCCATGACTGTTTCCATCGCATCCAGATAGAGACGCTCGCGGGTTACTTCCGGTGCGCGCTGATACTCGGCCAGCAACTGGTTAAAACGACTGGTATCACCTTCAGCGGACTTGATTACCCTTGTGCGGTAAGCCTGTGCCTGCTCCAGCAGACCCTGGCCTTCACCACGCGCCTGTGGCACGACACCATTACGGTAGGCGTTGGCCTCGTTGATGATACGCTGCTCGTCCTCACGCGCCTTGATCGCGTCTTCGAAAGCATCCTGTACTTCTTCCGGAGGTTGCGCTTCGTCCATGTTGACGGTGACCACGTTGATCCCGGTTTCATAGTAATCCAGAATTTCCTGCATGATTTCCTTGGTGGCGCTACCGACTATGGCGCGACCCTCGGTGATAATCAGGTCCATGTCGTTATTGCCGACAACTTCGCGAATCGCGGTTTCCGCGGTTTGCTGAAGCGTCAGATCCGGGTCACGAACTTCGAAGGCGAAATCCTGTGCATCCTTGATGTTGTACTGAATTTCAATACTCATGACGACGATATTCTCATCGCTGGTGAGCATCTTCGACTTGTTGCGCGAGGTACGGATATCGGACACATTGATCAGCTCGACATCTTCAATCGGATAAGGCAGATGCCAGTGGGGCCCGGCCTGGGATACCACTGTCTTGGCACCGAAGCGGGTTTCGACACCACGCCAGCCTTCGTCGACGATATAGATTCCGGTCAGGGACCATACCAGCAGCAATGCCACCACGATAAAGCCGATTACTCCACCGAGATTGCCGGGAGCAGAAGGCATCTTGCCGCCACTGCCGCCACTGCCGCCATTGCTACGGCCTCCACCGCCTCCAAGCAATCCGCCAAACTTGTTTTTCAGATTCTTGAACAGTTCGTCCAGATCCGGGGGGCCGTCGTTGTTACGCTGGCCCCAGGGATCTTTATCTTTACCCGGTTCATTCCAGGGCATAATTAACTCCAAATTATTAAGGTGAGAAAGTCACGAACTCTCAAAGAGAGCGGATTGTAATGGCTATTATGCGGCTCCTGCAAGCGAATCAACCCGTAAAGCCATTCGATCGGCTGCGATATCGAACTTGCGGGAGAGTCGCTTCAATAATGCGGGCGAAAGTCGAAGTTTCAAGTGCATCTCGCCATTATTGGCAAAATCCTCGCTTTCGATTACGCCTTCTTCAAATAACCAGGCGCGGATCTGACCCTCATCGGGATGCAAAACCAGTTCATAGCAGGAGGTTTGATCACAAAATCGAGATCTTAATTCTGCCATTAATAAATCGAAGCCATTGCGGTCGCGAGCGCTAAGCCAGAGTCGCCAGGCATGACCCTGCTCATCCTGATCGGCGCGGGGACTGAATTCAGGCAAATCGATTTTGTTATAAATCAGTAGCTGTGGCACCTCACCTGCACCGACTTCGAGCAGCACCCGGTTGACCGCCTCGATTTTCTCCTGCCGTGACTCATCGGCGCAGTCGACGATATGCAGAATCAAATCGGCTTCCCGGGTCTCCACCAGAGTAGCGCGAAACGAAGCCACCAGGTCGTGTGGCAGATGGCGAATGAAGCCCACCGTATCCGCCAGGATGATGTCCTGTTGCTCGGATAGCTCAAGCTTGCGCAGGGTCGGATCCAGGGTCGCAAACAACTGGTCTGCAGTGTAAACACTGGCATCGGTGAGCGCGTTGAACAGCGTCGACTTGCCGGCATTGGTATATCCGACCAGCGATACAGTGGGCACGTCGGCCTTCTTGCGAGCCTGCCTGCCCTGCTCACGCTGACGCGCCACCTTCTCCAGACGGCCATTCAGGTACTTGATGCGCTTGTTGAGCAGGCGACGGTCGGTTTCCAGCTGGGTTTCACCCGGCCCGCGCAGGCCTATACCACCTTTTTGTCGTTCCAGGTGTGTCCAGCCGCGAACCAGGCGCGTCGATAAATGCTTGAGTTGCGCCAGCTCCACCTGCAGCTTGCCCTCGAATGACTGCGCTCGTTGCGCGAATATATCGAGAATCAATCCGGTACGATCGAGTACCCGGCATTGCATGGCAGCTTCGAGGTTTCGTTCCTGCGAAGGCGAAAGCGCATGATTAAACAACACCACGTCTATCTCTTCGCTGGCCACGCGCGAGGCGATTTCTTCCAGCTTGCCCTTGCCGACGAATGTCTTCGCCGATGGTTGATGGCGACTGCCGACGATTAATTCAACGTCTACAACGTCTGCAGATCTGACCAGTTCGACAAATTCATCGAGATCATCCTGATCGGGTTGTTGCGGAAAATTGATATGCACCAACAGCGCGCGTTCGCCACCACGGGGACGTTCAAATTCGAACAACGAAACCTCCTTGTGGCAACATTCCTATTGGTTGCCCGGGCTCTCTTCGGCGTGCGGATGATCAACGTGTACATTGCGAGCCGGCACTATGGTCGAAATGGCGTGTTTGTATACCATCTGGCTGACATTGTTTTTCAATAACACGACGAATTGATCGAAAGATTCGATCTGACCCTGCAGCTTGATACCATTGACCAGAAATATAGACACTGGCACATGCTCTTTTCGCAGCGCGTTGAGGTAGGGTTCTTGTAACATTTGCCCTTTTGACATAGTTGTGTACTCCATAAAGTTATTATTGTAAATCTACCGCCCACAACGAATCTTGTTAAAGGTAGAGTCTATGATTCCATTCCAGCGAAATTGTTCCAGTCAATGCGCAGAAAATTCAGCGTCGACCTGCGCGAATATAGCATCTTTCCGGTAATTCAGGCAATCAAAGGCATGCTCAGTCGGTTGTCTGCGCAGCCAGGTAATTTGCCGTTTAGCCAGCTGTCGCGTGGCTGCCAGTGCTTTTGCTATCATTTGCGCCTGATCGAAATCACCGTCGAGATACTGCCATACCTGACGATAACCGACACAGCGCATCGACGGCATGTTCAGGTTCAAATCGC
>CAXBMV010000470.1:0-3338 GCA_963976575.1 uncultured Gammaproteobacteria bacterium
CAGGTCTGGGTAGTCGGGGAGGGTTACGGTGGACTGGAACACCGCGCCAGCACCAGCCTGATTTGCGCGCGCAAGAGTCTGCCGCAGCCGGGGCAGATCGGCATGAACGACGATTACCGCGAGTTTCTCGGTCTTTGCAGCCACGAGTATTTCCATACCTGGAATATCAAGCGCATCAAACCGCAGGTTTACCAGCCCTACGACTTGCAACGCGAAGTCTACACCGACCTGCTGTGGGCATTCGAGGGGATTACTTCTTACTACGATGACCTCGCGCTGCTGCGTTCTGGCCTGATCGAAGAAGACAGCTATCTGGAGTTACTCGGCCAGACGATGACGCGTGTCGGTCGCGGTCTCGGGCGAAAGCGTCAGTCGGCGGCCGAATCGAGCTTCAACACCTGGACCCGGTTTTATCAGCAGGATGAAAACGCGGCCAACGCCATCGTCAGTTACTACGCCAAGGGCAGCCTGATTTCCGCCTGCATCGACCTGAAACTGCGCAGCCTCGGCGATGCCGGCAAGAATCTGGATGAAGTCATGCGCCGTCTCTGGCAAGACTATCGCGAGCAGGGCAAAGGCATAGGCAGCGACCGTATCCAGCAACTGGTCAGCGAGATTGCCGGGGAAGACCTCAGCGAATTCCTGCATGACATGATCCACGGCACCGATGAGTTGCCGCTGGAGGCGTTACTGCAACAAAGTGGGGTCGAGGTCTGCCACCGCGTCGCCGGTAACCAGAAAGACAAGGGTGGCAAGGAAATCGAGGGCGACCTCGCCAGCGTCGATTTCGCCGCACTGCTCAAGCCTGAATCGGGCGGGCTGGCGATTCAGCGCGCCACCGAGGCCGGTTCTGCGCAAAGCGCCGGGTTGGCGGCAGGTGATGTGATCGTTGCTATCGACAGCCTTAAAATCAATTTGGAGCAGTTTGAAAAGAAACTGCTGCTGGCCAAACCGGGTGATCGCTGGCAGGTACATGCTTTCAGGCGCGACGAGCTCAACCAGTTCGAAGTGACCCTGCAGGCGGCCGAGGCCAGCAGTGTCGTGCTCAAAGCCAGCGATGAAGGGCAGACCCGGCGCCAGGCCTGGCTGCAAGCTTAAATGGCGCCGCCGGGTTTAATCGATGCCGCCGCGGTGGCGCGCTGCCTGCACCAGCTTGGCCTGGGGTGGGAATACAAACAACTTACCGGCTCGACCAACGCCGATGTGCTTGCCAGTCATGGCCTACAGGGGCGTGAACTGGTGGTGGTCAGCGAGAGCCAGAGCGCCGGTCGCGGTCGTCGTGGGCGAAGCTGGGTGTCGCCACCGGCGCGCAATATTTATTGCAGCATCGGCCTGGTCAAAGCGCTGCCAGTGTCCTGCCTGGGACTGGTTCCTGTTCTCACCGGAGTTGCGCTGTGTCACGCGCTGAGGGAATGTGGCTACGCCGGGGTACAGTTGAAATGGCCGAATGACCTGCTTTGCGACGGGCGCAAACTCGGCGGAATACTGATCGAATCAAGATTGCAGCAGGATGCTGCCTATCTGTTCGCCATCGGATTCGGCATCAACGTCAACATGGATGGCGAAGAACTGGCGGCGATTGAGCGGCCAGCTACCAGTCTGGCACAGATGGCAGCCTCTGCGGTCGAGCGTACCCCGTTGCTGATCGCGGCGTTGCAATCGGTGATTGCCGCGATACGTGACTTCGAAGCAGAAGCCAGCGACAAGCTCATCGAAGCCTTCTCCAGCCTCGACGCATTCCACGAGCAGGAAATCGAAGTTGTTACAGCCGAGGGAAGTATCCGCGGTATCAATCGCGGCATGGCCCCCGGGGGACAGTTACGCCTCGAAACCAGCGCTGGCATAAGCCTTTTTTCAGCAGCTGAAATATCGCTGCGGGTGCCAGGCTGATGATTCTGATCGACGCCGGCAACAGCAGTATCAAGGCGCAATACTGGCAGGGCAAAAACCTGCAAGCCTCGTTTGCCTGTCGATATAGCGCAGGCTGGTCCGATGTTATGGTCGACTGGCTGGCGAGCGTCGCAGCGACAAGCTGCGCTCTGGCTTCGGTACTCGATGCGCATCGGCAGCAACTACTCGACGATTTGCTGACAACACGCTTTGGTGGCAATGTGACGCGCCTGCGTTCAGAGGCCGACAGCTGCGGTGTCAGAAATGGTTACCTGCAGCCACAAAGACTCGGCGTCGACCGCTGGCTGGCGTTGCTCGCGGCGGCTGAGATCTGCGCCGGTGATTGCCTGGTCATCGATGCCGGCAGCGCAATCACGCTGGATCTGTTGCGCGCTGATGGTCAGCACCTCGGAGGCGCGATCCTGCCGGGTATTCATACCTCGGCGGAAGATTTCAGGCGTATTTTCGCGCATATCGATTTCAAACATGCGGCCATTGCCGATTCGCAGCAGCCTGGCTGTTCAACCGAGGCAGCGATTCAGATAGACTACGCGCAGGATTCGCTGACGTGGCTGGCCGAGCTGGTCGAACGCTGGGGATTGCTGTTACAGCCAGAAGCAGAATTGATCCTCGCTGGCGGTGACGCGGCAGCGGTTCTGGGAGTACTCCAGCGTCCGGGTAGAATTTTCCCCGATCTGGTGTTTCGCGGCATGCGCAGGCAATTAAACTTATGAAGGTATTTTTCGGACTGCTGTTAATCGTCAACATCGCTTTCGCGGCGTTTCAATGGCTGTTGCCGTACGAGCAGCTATTCGTGGAGCAAAAGAAAGTGCCTTTGGCCGAGCAGTTGCAACTGTTGGCCGACCCGACCGAGCGCATCGTCAGCGAAACCGAAGTGGTGGCCGCGGTCGAAACCGAAGAGCCCGGAGTCGAGGCCCTGGTTGTCGAAGACAGTAGCGACAAGCGCCTGTGTTATACCATCGGACCCTTCAAGGAAAAGACGCGAGCACTCGAAGTCAGCGGCCGCTATAGCGCAAACGATGTGAAAACCGAGTTGAAATCAAGCCTGGAAAAGGAATATCTCGGCGTCATGGTTTACATCGATGGGCATAAAAGCCGCGACGAGGCGAAGAAAACGGCGGATGCACTCGCCGCGAAAGGCATCCGCGACTACATCATCATTAGCGACGAAGATAGAATCAACGTGTTGTCGCTGGGCGTCTTTGGCCTGAAGAAAAACGCAGATCGTCATCGCGATCGCATTGCTAAACTAGACGCCAGGGTGAAAACCGAAGCGCGCTATCGCGATCGCACCATTTACTGGCTGTACAACCAGCAATCCAGCGAGTCCAGCCAGAAAATCCTGCTCGACGCCAGCGATCTCGAACGCGGCATTAGCCAGATTCCCAGCCAGTGCGCCTGAAGGCTTGCCATCCACGGGTAAAAAC
>CAXBMV010000471.1:0-3324 GCA_963976575.1 uncultured Gammaproteobacteria bacterium
AGCACGCGCGCCTCGGGGATGCGCGACGCCTCGAAGCGATCACCCTTGATAGTGATTTTTGTTGGCCAGCCAGCATCCCTGTCGAGGCGGGTTTTTCCCTCGATAGCGAGCGTGCCGCCGGCGGACTTCGCCTGCAGGCTCAGTTGCAGGCTTTCGAAACCGTCGGTCACGGCGAGAAAGTTAATCTGCTCGATCGTAAGACCCAGACGCGGAACCTGCAGCGAGGCATTGTCTATGCGGGCTTCACCGCTCAGTTTGGGTCGCGCCAGGGTTCCCGCTGCGGTCAGGTTGAGCACCCCCGCTCCCTTGAATTGCTGGACTTCGGGGACTATCGCCTCGACCATGCCGAGGTCGCTTACGTTGATGCGGGCATCACCGAGCAGGCTTTGCGTTTGCGCATCCAGTGTCAGCAGGTCGGCCCCCGGCAGCTCCATGTTCAGCAGGATTCGGTCACTGGCATTGATATTGATTTTGGCACTGGCCTTGATGCCTTCCTGCTGTAGCCTAACCAGCAGGTTGCCGCTTTCGTATTCCCACAGGTCGCGCTCGCCCTGCAACAGCGGGTAACTGACCATACCAGCGGGCAGTTGCAAATCGGCGTTACCGCTGAGCTTGCCCCCTTGCCGGTATTGCAGGCTGGCGTTGCCATTGACCAGACCTTCGAGTCGCAGGTCGGAAGGCAACCATTGGCTTAATAACAGCAGTGGCATGCCCTGCAATTCGATCTGGCTTTGCCATTCGTCCTGCTGGCGCTGCAGGCTGGCGCAGAAACTGGCCTGCAGCTGGTTCTGCCAGCACAGCGAGTCCGCCTGCAGCATGCTCTCGTCGACACTCAGCTTACCCGTTGTGGTCAGTTGCCAGTCCTGATAGCGTTTGCTCTGGATATCGGCACGATCGATTTGTCCGCGCCAGCTGCGCTGCTGTAGCTTGCCGCTGACAGCAAGTTCTGCGCTAAAGTCATCGCTGACCAGCATGGCCTGCAGCTGCCGGGTATCGCCGTTCACTTCCACTGATTGCAGGGTATAGCCCGGTACAACCACCGATCCGGCCAGCAGACGTATATCGGAGCGTTGCCAGTCGTCCAGGTCGAGTGAAACTGTAGCCTCGACACTGTCTACAGCATAGTCTTGCAGCACGAGTTGCCTGCCGCTGAGCCGGGCCTCGATTAACGGCTTCTCGCGGTTACCGGTTAATTTTCCGGAGGCTGTGATTTCTCCCTGGGCCCCGGGATAGAGTTCGGCCAGGTCGCGGGTCAGTAGATTCCAGTCGAGTTGCAGGCGCTCGCCTACTGAACCCTGTGCGCTTAATTGCGAACTGCCCGATGTGAAATCCAGCTGTTTGACCTGCAATGTCTGCTCGACCCAGGCCAGGCGACCGCTCAGAGTGACCGGGTAACCACGCAGACTACCGCTGAGGCGAGTGATATCACTGTCAAACTGGAGGCGTTCCCCCAGCCAACTACCGCTGGTTTCGAGTTCGGCGCTGATCTGTCCGGGCCAGTCGGGGAGTAAACTTTGCGGGTTTAGCTTACTGGTGCTGACTTGCGCCTGCCAGCTAATGCCCTCAGTCCAGTCGAGCCGGGCGACGATGTTGCTGTTACCTTCGAGCGCATCCAGATCCAGCTTCTTCAATTCCACACCCTTGAGATTTCCGATGGCGTCGGCCTGAAGCTGGATGGCGCCAGCCTGGGCATGTCTTGCTTCGCCCTGTATGGCAATTTTGTAATCATCGAGGCTGCCATCGACGCGGCCGCTACCCCGGGCTTTATCGATCACTGCTTCACCTTGCAGAGGCCAGCGCAGATCCATCCAGTTCAGCGCCAGTCTGACATCGCCACCGCGCTCGCCGGGTCGCCAGTGACCCTGCAGATCGACGCGGCCGTTGTCGACTTTACTGCGTAAGCTCAGGCTTTCGACATTGACGCTGCGATCGGCCAGTGACTGCAACGAAAAATCCGCCGTGAACGGGCCGACCTCGGCCAGCTCGCCGGAAAAATCACCGCTGGCGGTGGCGCTCTGCAAATCGCCTTTGATCTGCATCTTCAGTAAGCCGCTCAATTCCGGACTGCCTGCGACTAATTCGGCGAGATTCGTGGTATCGGCTTCTACCCTGGCCTGCCAGGTGATTTCCGGCGTCAGCATCATCTTACCGCTGGCGCGCAGTTCCCCTGCATCGGCCTCGATACGCAAGGCGGATATGTCGATGCTTTCGCGGTTACCGCTGGCGCTGGCGCTCCAGTTCGATGGTGGTGCCTGCGGCAGTGGATTATCGCTCAGCAGGGTGATCAGATAAGCGTCCAGACTACCTTTGATGGTTGCACTTCCTTTACTGGATTCGACTACGGCATCTCCACGTAACGGCCAGCGCAAATCTTGCCAGTCCAGCGCGACATTGACCTTGCCGGCCGCTTCGCCTGGCTGCCAGGAGCCCTGCAGGCTGAGGTGACTATTGTTCTCCGTGCTGGTTATATCGAGTCGTTCGATTTGCAGGCGCTGGTTGGCGCCGTAGTCGAGTTCAAACTGCGCCTGGATTGCACCAAGGTCGGGGTAAGCGCTGTCCAGGCTACCGCTGGCGTGGGCACTGGCCAGGTCGCCATTGGCTTGCAATTGAATCTTTGCCGCGATGTCGGGGCTGTCGGCGACGAGTGTTTTCAGGCTCTCGCTGGAGGCTTCGATATCCGCCTGCCAGGTCAGGCGCTGCAGGATATTTTCCACCTGCCCACGCAGCCTCAGCTGCAGGGCTCCGCTTAACTGTTGTTCGATTTGGCTGGAATCGAGATCACCGGCGATACTGCCCTTGCCATCGACCAGTGCACCGGAGGGCAGCTTTACCTGCCAGGTCAGGTCGAGCTTGTGCGGGTAGTTTGCGCTGGCATCGATGTCGCCCTGCAGGTCGATACTGAATTCTTCTGCTGCCAGTTTCAGACTCTCGATTTCAACTTTGCTGAAGCGGCTTTTCGCGTCGAGGCTGACGCTGTGCAACTCGATGTTTTGACCGGGTAGCAGCAGGCTGATCTGGTTGATCTGAAACTGACTGATCGAGATACGCCAGGGCAGGCTGATTTGCGGCAACGAGATAGCAGTCGAGGTCGCAGTTTTACCCGACTCAGTTTCGCTCAGACGCAGCTGCAGATTGTCCAGTTGCAGGCGGCTGATATCGATTTTTGCAGCAATGAGGGATAAGGGTTTCCAGTCCATGTTGAGTCGGGCCAGTTTTACTTCGCGGCCCTCCTGTTGATATTCGATGCCGCTGATCACCAACGGGCCGATAAGTTTGCCCTCGAGTTTTGCGAAACGCAGTTCGCCGGGTATGTATGGACCTGCC
>CAXBMV010000472.1:0-3312 GCA_963976575.1 uncultured Gammaproteobacteria bacterium
GCGGGCTCATCTAATAGCAGGAGCTTTCAAGAAGAGGCCCCTTTTCCTCCGTAGAGATTATGCGGTATTAATCCGGATTTCTCCGGGCTATCCCCCACTACAAGGTAGATTCCCACGCGTTACGCACCCGTCCGCCACTCGTCAGCGCAAAGCAAGCTTTGCCTGTTACCGTTCGACTTGCATGTGTTAAGCATACCGCCAGCGTTCAATCTGAGCCAGGATCAAACTCTTCAGTTTAAAACTATTTACGGATAGCTCCGTGTAACTTTTTTGAAGAGAGTTTCCATGACTATTTTCCGACCGAAGTCGGACTTTCATCGTGGTCACTCAATTCGTAATGATACGAGTATCATCATTGGCATGAGTGCCCACACAAATTACCTAATCAATTTTTAAAGATCGTTTCACCAGGGAACACCTGGTGATGGTGGTCATTTTCAGACCCGCTCGACTCCCCTAAACTCCCGGATATTTTCGGGCTTTTCGAAAAGCGAGGCGCGCATTATAAGCCCTTTGGTCGTGGCGTCAACGCCTTATTCAGCATTTATTAAAATAAATCCCGAGACGTTAATGTCTACCACAAGGGCAGGGGCTTTCAATGCTCGTCTACTGCTTTTCAAGCTGCTTCACCGTGAAGCCTCTTGCAGGTGACGAGGCGCGCATTATAGGCAGTGATTTTTACCGCCCCCTGCTGGATCATGCGGAAGCTCTCCGAGGTGCTGCTGGTCAGTCCAGCCTGCTTCAGTACCGCGGCGATACCAAGCTCCTGGTCGACGCTAATGCTGGTCTGTGGCATGTCATCCGGCAAAGCCCCCCTGGAAAACCTGGCTATAAAATCCTGACGCGCGGATTCCGCCTCCGCGACGCTGTGAAAGCGGCCAATAATCTCTTCGGCGAGCAGAAACTTAATATCGCGCGGATTCTTGCCCTGCTCGATCTCCTGCTGGAATGACTCGATTTCACTCATAGGCCTGAAACTTAGCAATTCAAAGTATCGCCACATCAATTCATCGCTGACCGACATGATCTTGCCGAACATATCAGTCGGCGCATCTTCTATACCTATATAGTTATTCAATGACTTGGACATTTTCTGCACACCGTCCAACCCCTCCAGTATAGGCATGGTCAAGACAGCCTGCGGTTCCATGCCCTCGGCCTTCATCAATTCCCGACCGACCAGCAGATTGAACTTCTGGTCGGTACCGCCAAGCTCGACATCGGCTTTCATTTCCACCGAATCCCAGCCCTGTACCAGTGGATAGAGGAATTCGTGGATAGAAATGGGCTGATTCGCTTTATAACGCTTGGAAAAATCATCCCGCTCAAGCATTCGTGCCACAGTATGTCTTGATGCGAGGCGGATCATGTCGGCTGCGCTTTTGGGCCCATGCCAGGTTGAGTTAAAACAGATCTCGGTTTTTTCCGGATCAAGGATCTTGAATACCTGCGCCTGGTAGGATTGTGCGTTTTCCTGAATTTGCTCGGCCGTCAGCGCGGGTCGCGTTGCCGACTTACCGCTGGGATCTCCAATCATGCCGGTAAAATCACCGATCAGAAACATGGCGTGATGCCCCAGGTCCTGGAATTGGCGCATCTTGTTAATCAATACAGTATGACCAAGATGTAGATCGGGGGCAGTCGGATCGAAGCCAGCCTTGATCCTCAAGGGTACGCCTCGCTCCAATTTTACTTGCAATTCAGACTCAAGCAGTATTTCATCGCTGCCACGCCTGATAAGCTGCATTGCATCTTTTACCGAATTCATGCTATATACCTTGTCTGGGAAGTGTTTCTCGGGTTCATTATTCAATTTAACCAATCACTTAGACGCTATTATTAATGAGTTTTCAAGATCTTGATCTAAAATCCAGCGGCGATAGATTGCATAGGTCTGGATTTGCCATGCCTATAATCTCGTGGATACAGATTAGAGTCTTAGTCCGGCTTCTGGTCGTAGTTACGATCATCATGCTGCTCGGCTTTAGCGTATCCAACTGGCAGCCTTCAGCCAAGGCAGCGGATTCTACCCCCAAGTTCGCACGATTACACTACCCGCTGTTGCTTCCCGAGCCGATTGAGCCAGCTTTGCCGCTGGAGGATCCGGCTTCGACGCAAAGCGAACAGCAACCCTGGGAAATCGTAACCATCAAGTCTGGCGATACGCTAGCGTCGATTTTTTCGAAAAATGGCATTTCAGCATCGACTACTCACGAGATTGCCCGGCTGAATGAACAGACCAAAGGTCTACGTTATATACAACCGGGTGAAAAAATTCATTTATTGCTGGATTCGCAGCGTAAATTGCGTCAAATGAAATATGTGCCGAGTCTTACCAGAACATTGCTGGTACAGCGTAATGAAGACCAGTCTTTTACCAGCAAAATCATCAATTATCAGCTCGACGCCTACCCCGTATTCCGCGAAGGCGTTATAAAAAGCTCACTGTTTGAGGCCGCCGCCGACGCCGACATACCCGAAGACGTGATCATGGGCCTGGCTAGCATATTTGGCTGGGATATCGATTTTTCACTGGACATCCGCCGCGGCGATCGATTCGGCATTGTTTACAATGAACTCTATAAAGACGGTGTAAAAATTCGTAATGGCCGCATTCTTTCCGCCGAGTTCATCAATGACGGTCGAGTTTACCGAGCGGTTTATTACACTGATCCGAAAGGTGACAGTGATTACTACGATGAAAATGGCAAGAGCATGCGCAAGGCATTTCTGCGCAGCCCGGTAGAGTTTTCAAGGATAAGTTCACGCTTCAGCAAGAAACGTTGGCACCCGGTTTTATCCAAGTGGCGGTCGCACAATGGTGTCGACTATGCCGCCGCGCGAGGCACGCCGATCAGAGCGGCTGGCGACGGCAAGATTACCTTTGCTGGAAACAAGGGTGGTTATGGCCGACTGGTTACTATCCAGCACGGTGGCAGTTATTCCACCCGATACGGGCACCTGAGTGGCTTCGCCAAGGGAACGCGTAGCGGTAAAAAAGTCAAACAAGGGCAGGTCATTGGCTATGTCGGCAGTTCCGGGCTGGCTACCGGCCCCCACCTGCACTACGAATTCCGTGTCAACGGGGTCCACCGCAACCCACTCACGGTGAAGTTACCCGAGGCCAAGCCGGTACATTCGACATATCTTACTCATTTCAATGAAAAAACCCGGGCTTACCTGTCCATGCTGCATTTAATGAATACCACGGTCGCCGATAATTCACAGTGATCGAGGCAGTCGGCAGTGAAATTTATATCGGCTTGATGTCTGGTACCAGCCTGGATGGCATAGATGTCGCCATCGTCGATT
>CAXBMV010000473.1:0-3309 GCA_963976575.1 uncultured Gammaproteobacteria bacterium
TCTATTGCCCGACGTATCTCCGGGTAATAATAAAGCAATGTGACGGCGCGCAATAACATGAACAGCATCAGCGCCAGAAACAAACCGTGGTTATGCCAGGCCGGCACGGTGATTTGCAATAAGGCGATATAGGCCAGCATCGAAAATAGCATCGCGTTACGCATTTCGCGGGTGTGCCCGCTGCCGATAAATATGCCGTCGAGTTGAAAGCTCCAGATCGAAACCAGCGGCGACAACACAATCCAGGGTAGAAAGCGATAAGCCGTTTCGCGCACGCTTTCAATGTTGGTGAACAAATTTATTATAGATTCACCAAACATAAAGTAGAGCAATGACATCAGCAATGCGATCAAGGCCGCCCAGACACCAGTAAGTAAAACCGCCCGCTTGAACGCTTTCATCCTGGCTGCGCCATAAGCACTGCCGGAAAGCGCTTCCACCGCGTGGGCGAAACCGTCCAGACCGTATGCAAGAATACTTTGCATATGCAAAAGCACCGCATTGGCGGCAAGAACCACCTCACCCATTTTTGCGCTCAGCGCGGTGAAATAGCTGAACGCGAACAACAGGCACAGGGTGCGTACAAAAATATTGGCGTTGGCACCGAACAATTTGATCAGGGCGGCGCGCTCGAGCAGACGCTGCCTGTCGAACTGGCGCAGCGCATCTCTAATCGGCTGGCGTAACAGGTAAAAACCGAAAAACATCGCCAGGTACTCGGCAATCAAAGAGGCCAGGGCTACCCCTTCCACACCCCATCCAAATCCGAGCACGAATAAAAAATCCAGCGACATATTGCTGAGGTTGAGTACTAACTGCAGCATGAATGCGGCGCGGGTATTATGCATGCCGATGAAAATTCCGGTGAAAGCATAGGTCAAAAGTACCGCCGGTGCGCTCCAGATGCGGATACGCGCGTAATCACCAGCCAGGCTTTCGACTTCGACACTACTTTCCAGCAGGTAGAGCGCAAAATCGATTAAAGGCCAACCGATCACCACGGCAAACAGACCGAGAGCGAAAGCCAGTATCAGCACCCGCATTAGTATATCGGCGAGTCCCTGCTGATCGTCGGCACCATAAGCCTGGGCGATAAATCCAGTCGTACCCATGCGCAGGAAACCGAATCCCCAATATAAAAAACTGAAGATTAGAGCGCCCAGCGCGACCGCGCCGATATAATGCGGTTCGGGAAGATGACCGACCACGGCAGTATCGACTGCGCCCACCAGCGGCACCGAAATGTTTGAAATAATAATGGGCCCGGCGAGTAACCAGACCTTACGATGGGTGATTTCCAGCCTGTCCTGCGATGTTTCCACGGCGCTTGCCTACTCCTTTACTTTGCTGGTTTGGTGCCGGGTTTGTCGATGACTACCTTATCGGGAGTCTGTTTCTGAGCGGCCAGATAGAGTTGATTCGAAGTGGCCTGGCTGGCTGGAACGGCAATAAATGGTTTGCGTTTATCCGGACTGCCATCGCGGCGGCGCTTGAAAATAGCGAAACTGGATAAAAACAGGCTTACCAGCGCAAAGTAGAAAAATAATCCCTGCGCACCGAGCATATCCATGAACTGACCTGCGATTATCGGACCGATACTGGCGCCGGCACCATAGGTAATCAGCAATGCGCCGGCTACCTGCACGCGCTGGTCCGCGCTGACCATGTCGTTGACGGTGGCCGCGGATAGCGAATAAATGGTAAACAGGAAAGCACCGAATACCACTGCGCCGCCGAGTATAAAGCTGAAATCTATGGCGAATATCATCCAGCCAGCGGTCAAGGCCACGAATACAGGTATATAGACCAGCAGCGGCCCTCTTCCGATGCGATCCGAGAGACGGCCAACATGCCATTGCAGCGACAGACCACTCATGATCATCACCGCCATGAATAGCGACAACTGGGTTGCAGACAAACCAACATTGGTCGCGTATACCGGCCCAAGGCCGTGCACGCTGGAATTCACCAGTCCGCTGCAGAAAACACCGACGACACCCAGCGGTGCTGTGCGATAAAGGGTCCAGATATGCATGCGACTGGAATGCACCGGTTTCGGCGCCTTGGCGCGGGTGAGCAATACCGGCAACAAGGCCAGCGAAAATATCACCGAAGCCAGACTGAACAACTGGAATTGCGACGGATCGCCGAACATCAACAAAAACTGCCCGCAGCCGGCGGCAAAGTAGTTGGTAATCATGTAATAGGACAAAACCTGCCCGCGATTTTCATTGGTAGCGCTGGCGTTAAGCCAGCTCTCGGTGACCATAATCAAGCCAGCCATGCAGAAACCTGAGGTCATGCGCAACAGTATCCAGCTTTCCGCACTGATCCAGATTGGGTGCAACAACGCAGACACCGACATCAACGATGCGAATGCAGCAAAAGAGCGGATATGACCCGCTCTGGTCACCACCCGCCCGGCGAATAATCCGCCGAACAACAACCCGAGAAAATAGGCCGCGACGATGAAACCAACCAGATTTGAGGAGAAACCTTCGACCTGGGTACGTACCCCGAGCAAGGTGGAAAACAATCCATTGGCCAGCAACAGCAGGCCATAACTTAGCAGCAGAGAAAAAACGGTACCCAGTGTTTTATGCAACTCTTCACCCGATGCGGTTGGTTTAACAGACAAAATCTAGTGCGCCAAGGCACTTCAAAAAATAACGATGTCGTATTCGGGCCTGGTTTCTGCGACAAACGTTGAAGCGGTTTTGGCCGCACATGTTAGCATTCAATGAATGCGCGGACAGTGGCGCGGCGCCTTTAATTTGGCATTTTTTGACAAAAAAACTCACTGGCTTTAATCTATGCTCTCTATAGTTCGAGTCCATTGGATTTTTCGCTGATATTTCCTTCTGCCGTAGAATCGATCAATCTGGTTTTTCCGATCGCGACAGGAGATTATAAAATTATAAAAATTCCCAACCCGAGGAGTGAACATGAAAGATAAACAATCCACCAAATCCGAATTGAATTTCAAGGATTTGACCCAGTCCGACAAGGACCTGGTAGAAAAACTGGTCAAGCAAGGTATGTCGCGCCGTGAAGTATTGAAACTCTCGGCAGTCACCGGCGTATCTCTTATCGCGGCAGAACATTTATTATTCGATGGCAAGGCAGCCATGGCAGCGACCCCGAAAAAGGGTGGCACCGTACGCATGGCCTCCAACCTGCACGGCCCCGACGATCAGCTTGACCCCACGCTGATGACCTCGACCATCGACTATACCCGCAGCCGTGTGATCTATAACAGCCTGGTACAGCATGCTAACGATCTGACGCCGCAGCCGGAACTGGCCACTT
>CAXBMV010000474.1:0-3296 GCA_963976575.1 uncultured Gammaproteobacteria bacterium
TTATAGATAACGCGTTGATGGTCAGCGGCTCTTTCGTCAACCAGGCACCATTCGCGCAAAAACTGCCCGACCTTTTGATCAGTCTTTTCGACGTACAGGGCAAGCTGATTGCCAACCGTCGTTTCACTCCGACTGAGTACCTGCAGGAAGACAAGAATCGTGGCATTATGCAACCCGGCAAAGCACTGCAGTTCCGTCTCGAGATACTCGACCCGGGCACCGCTGCGCTGACCTATGAATTCGAATTCTATTAAGCAAAAGCGCTGCTGGCGGTTTAAATAAGTCACATTAATACCGCCATCATATTAAACTGCTACAAGCAGGCAGGAACTCGGAGTATATTGCGAAACAATCGGGCCCGGCGTAATTCAGCGGCCGCGATGAGCGCAATCGATATAGATACCGGCACAAAATGAACCTACAGCTTCAGCTGATCAAGATTTTTCCGTTTTTACGTTGGGGTCGAACCATGACCCGGCAAAGCGTTCGTGCTGACATGATGGCCGGGCTGACCGGTGCAGCGATCGTTCTGCCGCAAGGCGTCGCTTTCGCCGCGATCGCCGGCATGCCGCCCGAATACGGACTTTATACCAGTATGGTTCCGGCGATCATCGCCGCTTTGTTTGGTTCATCCTGGCATCTGGTTTCAGGCCCTACCACGGCAGCATCGATCGTCATGTTTTCTTCGCTGAGCACCATGGCAGTGCCTGGCAGCGAGGAATACATCGCCCTGGCAATTACTCTTGCCTTCATGGTGGGTATTTTTCAGCTGGCCATGGGACTGGTTAAACTGGGCTCGCTGGTTAATTTTATCTCCCACTCGGTCATAATCGGCTTTACCGCGGGCGCCGCCTGTCTAATCGCCGCGAAGCAGGCAAAGTCATTCCTCGGCATAGAAATTCCGGACGACCTGCACCTGTTTGCGACGCTGGAGTTTCTCTGGAGCAACTGGGACGATATGCACCCGCTGGTTATGCTGGTCGCGGCTATCACGCTGCTGACTGGGGTGGTAGCGCAGCGTAATAATCCGAAGATTCCGGGCATGATCATCGCCCTGTTGGTCGGCAGCCTGAGCGCCGTGTTTTTCAACCTGATCATCGGCGAGGAAACCACCGGCATCAAGATGATCGGTGCCCTGCCCCAGCAATTACCGCCACTGTCGATGCCCAACTTTTCGCTGAATGCCTTCCGCGAACTGGCTCCGCTGGCATTGGCGATGACGCTGTTCGCGCTCACCGAAGCGGTATCTATATCGCGCTCCATCTCGATACGCTCGGGACAGTCAATCGAAGGCAACCAGGAATTTATCGGCCAGGGATTGTCCAATATCTTCGGTAGTTTCTTCTCCTCTTACGTTGCCACCGGTTCATTCAACCGCAGCGGCGCCAACTATGATGCCGGCGCCCAGACGCCATTGGCGGCGGTATTGGCCGGTATTTTGTTAATCGTCATCGTCCTGCTGGTAGCACCGTTAACCTCTTACCTGCCGACCGCGGCGGTAGCCGGATTATTGTTGCTGGTGGCCTGGCGCCTGATCAACTTCAGCCAGATCCGCAAGATTTTACGCGCCGACAATAACGAAGCGATTATTCTCGGGATCACTTTCTTTGGTACGTTATTCTTCTCCATCGAATTTGCCATTCTCGCCGGCGTCATCCTCTCGTTGATGATTTTCCTGCGCAAAACTTCCCGCCCACGACTGTCACCACGCGTGCCAGACGAGTCGTCCAAGGGGCGCAAGTTTGTTTACGGGCAATTTCATCCCGAGTGTCCGCAACTGAAGATACTGCGTCTCGATGACTCTCTCTACTTCGGCTCGGTTGCCCATGTCGGTGAATTGCTGCGCCGTTACCGCGAGCATTATCCTCAACAAAAGCATTTATTCCTGCTCACCAAGGGTATCGCCCAGGTGGATATTGCCGGCGCGGAGTTACTCGAAAAAGAAGCCCGTGAGAGACGCAAAATGGGTGGCGACTTTTACATGTATCGACTCAGGGATACGGCATCGAAGGTATTTGATCGCGGTGGCTACAAAGACGAAATTGGTGAGGCAAATATTTTCGACACCAAGATCGATGCGATTTCGACCATATTTGAAAAACTCGACCCGGCTATTTGCGCTACCTGCACAAGTCGAATATTTCTCGAATGCCAGTCGGTGAAAAAAGTCGAGCCAGCTGACTAAAACGCCAAATTCGCGTATAGTCGGCGCCCTTGGCAAGCCGTGAACACTGATCATGTCCTTTAACATCGGACCCTACCAATTTGACAACCCGCTGGTGCTGGCACCCATGGCAGGGGTCACCGACCGCCCTTTCCGACAACTGTGCCGTTCGCTGGGCGCCGGTATGACGGTTTCCGAAATGATAACCAGTCGCCCCGACCTGCGCGATAGTCGTAAAACCCGCCTGCGCATGGATCACCAGAATGAACCAGGGCCGGTAATCGTTCAGATTGCCGGTGGCATACCCGAAATGATGGCCGAAGCCGCGATATACAACGTCGCCCACGGCGCACAGATCATCGACATCAACATGGGGTGCCCTGCAAAGAAAGTCTGTAAAGTCGATGCCGGTTCCGCCCTGCTCAAGGATCACAAGCTGGTGGAGGCGATCATCAGCGCAGTGGTTGCTGCCGTTAATGTCCCGGTTACCCTGAAAATACGCACAGGCTGGTCGCGCGAGCGACGTAACGCAGTGGAAATCGCGGGCATTGCCGAGGACTGCGGTATACAGGCCCTGGCCATACACGGACGCACCCGGGAAGACAAATATCTTGGCGAAGCCGAGTATGAAACCATACAAAGCGTAAGACAGAAAATCAGCATCCCGCTTATCGCCAACGGCGATATCGATTCAGCCGAAAAAGCCAAAATGGTCATGGACTTCACCGCTGCTGATGCTATTATGGTCGGCCGTATTGCGCAGCAACGTCCGTGGATTTTTGGCCAGATAAACCAGTTTTTATCTACCGGCCAGGAAGGCAAAGAACCCACGAACGAATTAAAACAGCAATGGCTTACTAGCCATATTAAAAATTTACATGCGTTTTATGGGGAACATCAGGGGGTTCAGATCGCGCGTAAGCATATTAACTGGCAGCTCGGCCAGGGCGAAGATTACAATAAAATCAAACCTGTATTAATGCAGGCAAACACGGCCAGGCAACAACTGCAGACAATTAATGCTTATTTTAACGACGATTATCCCGAAGACTTTGCCAGGGCATCCTGACGATGTAACCGGGCACAAAGTGGTTATGTGAGTGTGACTAAGAAAAAAAATACAAGCTTGTTA
>CAXBMV010000475.1:0-3282 GCA_963976575.1 uncultured Gammaproteobacteria bacterium
ATCAAAATCCCCTTTTATTTCCTGCTTCAGGGCATCACTAATCGGCATCATTTCGTAGATGCCAACACGTCCAATAAAGCCAGTCTGGCGACACTCAAGGCAACCCTCGGCTGCCGAAATCTTGTCGGGCGGTGAAGTCGTCCAGGGCTTGATCATTGCCTGCCAGTCGTATATATCAAGCTCTTGCTCGACTTTGCAATGCGGACAGAGAGTGCGCACCAGTCGTTGCGCCACCACACCTATCAATGTAGCGCTGATCAGGTAGCTAGGCACTCCGATCTCGATTAATCGTGCTATCGCTGAGGGGGCGTCATTGGTATGCAGTGTAGACAGCACCAGGTGCCCTGTCAGAGCCGCCTGTACAGCCATCTCTGCGGTTTCCCGGTCTCTAATCTCACCTACCATGATGATATCCGGATCCTGGCGTAGCAGGGTTTTCACACCACTGGCAAAATCCAGGTCTATATTGTGCTGCACCTGCATCTGGTTGAAACTGGGCTCCACCAGCTCTATTGGATCTTCGATCGTACAGACGTTTACTTCGGGCGTGGCCAGGTGCTTTAAACTGGTGTAAAGCGTGGTGGTTTTACCCGAGCCGGTGGGTCCGGTTACCAGTATGATTCCATGCGGCTGGCTGATCATTCCCTGCCAGGTATCCGATTCCTTTTTCTCAAATCCCAATGCAGAAAAATTTTTCACCAGCACTTCCGGATCGAATATTCGCAGAACCAGTTTTTCCCCGAAAGCAGTAGGCATACTGGAAAGGCGAAGCTCAACCTCGGCTCCATCGGGTGAGCGCGTCTTGATTCGCCCATCCTGCGGTTTGCGCTTTTCCGCCACATCGAGTCGGCCCATGATTTTTATTCGACTAACCACCGCGGCGGTGATATTGGCCGGGATTTCATATACCTGATGCATCACACCATCGATACGAAAGCGTACATTGCCGTGCTCACGGCGTGGTTCGATATGAATATCACTGGAGCGTTGCCCAAATGCATACTGTAGCAACCAGTCGACAATGCTGACGATATGCTGGTCGTCCGCATCCACCGAGCCGGTCTTGCCCAGTTCGATTAACTGCTCCAGGTTCTGAATGTTGGCAGGCATATCGCCGGCCTTGTTTCCCGCACTATCCATCGCCCGACTGACGCTGTAAAACTCGACCAGGTAATTGCGCAGTTGCTTTGGATTCGCCAGCACCGTGGTTATCGGTTTTTTGACAATTCGTCCGATCTCATCCATCCATTCGAGGTTGTAAGGATCGCTTACCGCGATAACAACCTCTTTATCGGTCACCTTCACCACCAATATCTTGAAACGCGAAGCGTAGGCGTATGACATCACCGAGGTACAGGATGCTACGTCCATTTTCAGCGGATCAAAGTGGAAACGTGGCACAGACGACTGCGTGACCAGCCAGTCGGTCAACAGGTCAAGACCGAGTACCTGGTCAGGTTTGGATTTGTTGGTCCATTGGCGCATCGCAATAATTTCCAGCGGATGCAGGTTCTTTCGATCCTGGGCGGATACCAGCGAGGTGATCATGCTGGCCTTTTCCTGTTCCACCATGTTCTGGCTTACCAGTTGTTCGAGTATTCCTTCGAGGGTACAGACGGGTTTTTTCACAGCTTATGTTTTGAAGTGATTTCCCGGCATATTAACAGGATTTAACCCGCTTGCCTTATTATCGATGAACGCGGTTGGCAATTTTTGCGATTCCCATTTTTCGATGAATAATTCGATCATATCGCGCGTAATCGGACCGATTTGCCGAGCTACCACCTCGCCATCCGGAGTAACCAGAAAGGTAGTCGGTAGTCCCGGAATCAGACCAAGTTCGGATTTCTCGACAGGCGGTGAAGTGAATATCGGGTAAGTGATGAAGAGATCATCGAGAAAGTTGCGCAGCTTTTGCTTGCTGATATATTCGATATTAATGCCGATAACCAATGCTCCCTTGCCGACATTGTCATCGTGGAAGGCCTGCAGTTCCGGCATTTCCTCGATACAGGGTGGACACCAGGTCGCCCAGTAATTGACCACCACCCAATTGCCGCGATAGTCCTCCAGCTTGGCAGTAGTTCCATCGAGCGCGTTCAAACGCATTTCAACGGCCCCGCCCGCAGTAGCCAAAAATAGCATCAGGCTAAAACCAGCGAATTGGCAAAAGGTTTTATGCAATATGATCTCCGGGATTCGATAACTAGGAGTTGTTTCGTACGACATAGTTCCCGGCTTCCAACAGCAGGGCTACAGCGGACAAAAAAAAGCCCGCTTGCGCGGGCTTTTTTAGAACTTTCTGAACAACTACTGCGACAGGTAATCCAGATCGGATGCTTCTGTCTCACCCAGAGTCCAGGCACCACGATTCTTGGCGTGCGCGATTGCCGCAGCTCTATCGGCGCCCTTCGCTTTGGGGATGTAGAAGTATTGGCCAGGGAAAATCAGGTCGGCGTCTTTGATCTGACCCGAATTCGCCTTGTAGATCAACGGCCACTGGAACGGGTTACCGTAGATGCTGCTCTGGCCCGCGATATTCCACAGGTTATCACCGCTGACTACCAGGTATCCGCCCAAATAGGGAGATTCGGCAACCGGTGCAGGTGCAGGCATCGGCTCGGCTACCACAGCAGCAGCGCTAAGCGCAGCAATGGCATCCGCAGCTGAATCTTCTGCCTTATTGGCCAGAATCTTGGCACGCACATTTTCACAATCTGCGGCCGCTGCTTCAGCTTCTTCGATAATCTTGGCGTTAGCTTCCCACTCGGCACCCAGGTTTCTGGCGCGAGCATTTTTCAGTTTGGCAGCATAAATTGCATTTCTGACTTCAGGAGTTGCACCCTGACATTCATCTGTTGCCGCCATATCAGTAGCCATGTCATCCGTGGATGAAGACTGTTGACAACCTACTGCGATGCCCGATGTAATAAGGGCGATTGCAGCTACTTTAAGCAGTTCTGTTGGTTTCATCTATTGTTTTCTCCGAGAACTTTATAGAATTATTGCCCAATATTTGTTGAGGGCCCATTTGGCAAAGAAGACTACATTGATCAACTCCTTAGGGCAAGTATTTAAACGTAAATATTACTCTTTTACGCTGGTTTTCAGCCAGCTGCGCTACATTTTGGCGGATCTACCGCCCAGCATTGCAAGCCGCGCCGTATTTAGCCCGAAACCTAGTCTTATACGGCAAAAAACAGTGCTTGCATCGAACTGTTGATAATGACGAGTCATTGTTGTACAACATCGCCACATCTACCCACCCGGACCAAACCGCAT
>CAXBMV010000476.1:0-3279 GCA_963976575.1 uncultured Gammaproteobacteria bacterium
TATCACCGATGAGTATGTCGCAGCCGGAAATTCCGACAAGATCGCGTATCGACTGGAAGTTGTCTATTGCAATATAAATGAGCACCGATTGGTGCATGCCATTCACCGCCTGGGCAATCGAGGTTTTCAATTCGTCCATGAAATACTGACGGTTATACAGGCTGGTCACCAGGTCGTGCTGGTGCAGATAATTGATTTGCTCTTCGAGCTCGGCGGTATCTTCGCTGGAGCGTATTAGAATTTGCGTGCAGGGTTCGCCTTCGTAACTGGCTCGCGAAAATTCCAGGGTCGCAGTAATTTTTTCACCGCTGCTATGCAGTAACTCCAGGTCCAGCGCATTGGATTCATTTTCCTTTTGTCCCAGTTCACGCAGGAATGCTTTTAGCTGGCTTTGTTGCGAGGCGTCGACCATGTCGATAATCGGCATACCCTCGAGTTCGTCGAAATCGGCATTGCCGAATAATTCGAGATAAACATCGTTGGCATAAATATGCATGCCTTCGTGGACATAGGCGACCGCATCCTTGGAATTGGCCAGCAGGGTCTGGCAGCGCTTTTCACTCTCCTGGAAATCCATCTCCAGACGCATCGCCTTGCGCCACAAGCCGATGTGGTTTGCCTCGCGCCTGATCACCTGGATTAAGTGTTCCAGGCTTTTGCTCGCCACCACGTCCTGGGCACCTTCGCCAATCGCTTGTACGCGGATTTCGGTATTGAGCTTCTTAGCGGTGGCAATCAGCGACAGGTGACGACCGCATTCCTGGATCAGATGCATTGCCTGGGCCAGGGTGAACTCGGGTAAATCGAGTGAAAACAGTACCAGGTCGAGGCTTTTGTTTTCCAGCATGGCGCACATATCTTCGCTGTCCTCGGCGAATTCGGCGCGCACGTGCATACCCGCTGCGCGCAGCGAGCTGGTAATTTGTTCTGCCTTGTGAAAACCTTCGTCAACAATGAGCAGGCGAATCAGTTTCTCTTCGGATTCCATAGGATACTAATGTGTGATAAACGCTGATTTTAGCTGATTTTTGCAATGATAACGGATTCGTTACGAATCAAACATAGATTCCGGTATGATTAGTCTTTTTCATCGAGACAACAATGGCCAGTTATAGTACCAACGAATTTCGCGGAGGGCTGAAAATCATGCTCGATGGCGACCCTTGTTCGATTATCGAGAATGAATTTGTCAAACCCGGCAAGGGGCAGGCCTTCAACCGGGTCAAAATTCGAAACCTCAAGACCGGCCGGGTGCTGGATAAAACCTTTAAATCCGGCGAAGCAGTAGAAGCTGCAGATGTTATCGATATAGAAATGCAATATCTGTACAGCGATGGCGAATTTTGGCACTTCATGGATCCGGTGTCTTTTGAACAGCAGGCGGCCGATGCGGCGGCGGTTGGTGAAGCGCATCTCTGGCTGAAGGCTCAGGATCACTGCGAAGTCACGCTTTACAATGGCAGCCCGATCGGGGTTACACCGCCTAATTTTGTCGAGCTCGAAATCACCGACACCGACCCGGGTTTGAAGGGTGATACAACCCAGGGCGGCACCAAGCCGGCCACCCTGGAAACGGGTGCGGTGGTGAAGTTGCCGTTATTTCTCGAAATTGGTGAACTGGTCAAGGTAGATACCCGTTCCGGGGAATACATGTCGCGGGTCAAGAAGTAAGCCTGCGGTGTCGTGGCAACCCCTTGCCAGCCTGGAAGTCATCCACCAGCGCGCTCGCGTTTACCAGCAGCTACGCAGTTTCTTCCATGTCCGTGGTTGCCTCGAAGTGGAGACGCCGCTATTGATGCCAACCACCAATAGCGACGTTCAGGTAGCATCCATCTCGCTGCAATTGAACGGGCAGACGCGTTACCTGCAAACCTCGCCCGAGTTCGCCATGAAAAGGCTGCTGGCTGCGGGTAGCGATTCTATTTTTCAAATCAGCCGCGCCTTTCGTGACGGAGAGAAAGGTCGACGCCATAACTGCGAATTCAGCCTTCTGGAATGGTACCGGGTCGGTTTCGATTACGGATTGTTGATGGATGAAATCGAATTACTGATTACCTCGGTGAGTCACAGGGATTGCGTATTCACCCATCTCAGTTACCGGCAGCTGTTTCAGCAGTACCTGCAGTTGGACATCGAGTCTGTGACCTTGCAACAATTGCGTGACTCCAGCGCAGATCTCGCCGACGCCAGCGATGCCAGTGCGCTGGATTTCGATGAATGTCTGGATTTGTTGCTCGGAGTGGTAATCGCACCGCAAATGCGGGGCTACCAGTTTGTCTACGACTACCCGATTTCGCAGGCGGCGCTGGCACGACCTTGCGCCGACAATCCGGCCTACGCCGAACGCTTCGAACTGTTCTACGATGGACTGGAGCTGGCTAATGGCTTTTCTGAATTGACCGATGCCGGGCAGCAACGTCAGCGTTTTCAAAAAGATAATCACAGACGGGCTGCGCTGGGATTGCCACAGTATGCGCTCGATGAAAACCTGCTCGCCGCGTTACAGTCCGGTTTGCCGGAATGCGCCGGTGTGGCGCTGGGGCTTGATCGCTTGCTGATGGTGCTGCTGGATCTCGACTCGATAGAGCAAACCTTAAGCTTCGTCGATTAAGTCGTTTGTTCTGGATTACTCCCGGGCTGAAAATGCCCGATTAACTGACCCATCTTGAGTGTTTTTCCGGCGCTGATATGAGGTAACCATTCGATATTTTTGCCGGTTAGCAAAATGACTGTCGAGCCCATGTTGAAGCGACCCATTTCATCGCCTTTGCTGGTTTCCTTGCGCGTGTGGCTGAAGTCGAATTCGCTGATCTTTTTGCCGCGCGGCGGAGTAACCAGGCCAGTCCATACGGTTTCTATAGCAGCGACGTTGATTGCGCCAACCAGTACCATGACCATTGGGCCAGCGGCGGTTTCAAAATAACAGACGAGTCTTTCGTTGCGCGCAAACAGTCGCGGGATTTCCTGTACGGTCCAGGCGGCAACGCTGAACAGGCGCCCGGGAACATGGATCATGCGCACCAGATTGGCATCCAGCGGCATATGCATGCGGTGATAATTATTCGGCGCGAGGTAGATGGTGGCGAACATGCCATCGTTGAATTCGGCTGCCATCGCCTTATCTCCACCGACTAGTTCGAGCACGCTGTAACCGCGCCCCTTGGCCTGAAATATAGCACCGGCTCGAATTGGTCCGGCCTGGGAAACGCTTCCGTCTGCGGGGCAGGCCAGGGTGTTATCACCGGCTGCAATCGGGCGCAGCTCCGGCTTCAGTTTGCG
>CAXBMV010000477.1:0-3279 GCA_963976575.1 uncultured Gammaproteobacteria bacterium
CAGCCAGGCAGGCGTAGAAACACTGCATGGACTGCCCGGCGTTGGCAAAAACCTGCAGGATCATTTGCAGATTCGTCTGGTGTTTCATACCAGCGAACGTACCTTGAACGATGAATTGAATAACCCGTTCAAACGCCTCAAGGTCGGCTTGCAGTATATCTTCAAGCGAAGCGGGCCACTGACTCTGGCGGCAAGCCAGGTCACGGTTTTTACCCGTTCCGGAGCCGGCGTCGAGCGCCCCGATATCCAGTTCCACATGCAGCCCTTGAGTGCGGATAAGCCCGGAGATGGTGTGCATCCATACTCTGCCTTTACCGCATCCGTGTGCCAGCTGAGGCCGCATAGTCGTGGCGAGGTGCGCATCCAGTCCAGCGATGCTTTCGCCTATCCGGCGATACAGCCGAATTATTTGTCCGACGAGCGCGACTGCGCGGTGGCTGTCGGTGGTATCAAGATGGCGCGGGCGATTGCCTCTGCGCCTTCGTTGAAAAAGCATATCATCAGCGAAATGGTTCCCGGGGAGCAGTATCAAAATGACGCGGAGCTGCTCGAGGCAGCGCGCCAGTTCAGCCAGACCATTTACCATCCGACCAGTAGCTGCAAGATGGGAAGTGACAAAATGGCGGTGGTGGATGCGCAGCTCAGGGTGCATGGCATCGAAAACCTCAGGGTCGCCGATGCCTCGATCATGCCCGAAATCGTGTCCGGGAATACCAATGCACCCACTATTATGATCGGAGAAAAGGCGGCAGATATGATATTGGCCGGCAAATATTAAGTTGCAAACCCATTGGGTTTTTGTTAGAAATGAGACTCTTGGTACCGTTTTAAATGGAATTTTCAATAATAAAAGGGTTGCAGTTCAAAATTGCCGGGATACTTCCGGAAAAAATCGATAACAAAAGGGCTACTCTCAGGAAGTAGTAAAACCAACCGCAGGAGTGAGAAAAAATGTCAAAGCGTAACTATTTTGGCGCCGTAGCAGTGGTGCTTGGACTAGTTTTCAGTGGTGTTGCCAGTGCAGGCAAGGTCACTATCAAAATTCAGTCCGTATTACCAACCAAGGCGGATGAAATCGTCATGGTGAAGGATTTTGCCGCCAACGTGGCTCTACTGACCAACAACGAAGTTCAAATCGAAGTCTTACCCGATGGCGCAATCGTCAGCGGTCGCGATGTCCTCGACGCTGTCGACAAGGGTCTGGTCGACGGTGGTTTCGCCTGGACGCATTACTGGTCGGGCAAGCATCCGGCTGCGATGCTGTTTGGCTCGCCGGTGGCCGGTGCCGGTGTCGGTATCGATAATATCGCATTCATCTCCTGGTTCCAGTTTGGTGGCGGCAAGGAATTATACGATCGCCTGTGGGACGAAATGGGTATGAATATCCATGGCTTGATGCTGCAGCCGGTTGGTCCGGAAGCGCTGGGCTGGTTCAAGGAGCCGATCAACAGCATGGATGATTTCCGCAAACTGCGTTTCCGCGCACCTCCGGGAATTCCGGGTCAGACTTACAATGATATCGGCGTAGCCGCGGTCTCCATGGGTGGCGGTGATATTCTGCCGGCCCTGGAAAAAGGTACCATCGACGCGGCCGAGTGGTGCTGCCCGAAGCCGGATAGTATTTTTGGTTTCCAGAAAGTACTGAAGCACTATTATCTGCAGGGCCTGCACCAGGTCGTGGTTAACGCTGACATGTACATCAACGGAGATGTATGGAGAAAGTTGACCCCGCACCAGCAGGCGGCGATGAATATCGCGGCTGAAGCTTCGCTGATCCGTTCGATGAGCTATCGCATCATCGAAAACGGCAAGGCGTTGAAGGACCTGGTCGATAATCACGGCGTCATCCTGCATGACACCCCGGCCGATTATTTTCCGGCATACATGAGCGCTGCTCGTGCCAGCCTGGAAAAGAATGCCGCCGAGAATGCCTTCTTCAAGGAAGTCTGGGATTCGCAGAAAGCTTTCGCTGAAATCGCAGTGCCTTTCTGGGCCGGTGCGCAGACATCGAACGCTGCGCTGGGCCAGGCTTACGCGAAGTCGTTAACCAAAAAATAATAAGTTATCCTGTTAAAAGCTGTATCTAAGAGCGGGTTCGCCCGCTCTTTTTTCTATTTTTTCTGACCGGGAGAACCAGGCCATGGCTGACGAAATCAATCCCGACGATCTCGAAATCGCCGACGAACTCATCGCTGAACGACGCTCGGCAGAACCCGGTGAAAAGCTGCCGGATGACATGCAGCCGTGGATGGCGAAGACGATTTCGATAATCGATATCACCAGCCTGTGGATTGGCAAAACGGTGTGCTGGTTGCTGGTACCCTTGTGTTTGTCGATGGTTTACGAGGTCATCGCGCGCAAGTTTTTTATTGCTCCGACCATGTGGGCCTACGACATCAGCCGCATGTGCTACGGCGCAATGTTCATGCTCGGCGCCGGCTACGCCTTGATGCGAGGGGTTCATATTCGCGCCGATTTTCTGTACCGCAACTGGTCAGACAGAACCCAGGGCATAGTCGATACAGCCCTGTACATGATCCTGTTTTTCCCAGGCATGGTTGTCTTTTTCTATATGTCGGTGGACTATGCCGGCTCGTCGGTGCTCAGCGCCGAACGCAGTATGGATACCGCCTGGATGCCCTACATGGGCCCGATTAAAAGCGCTATCCCGATCGGTATCATCTTCCTCACCATGCAAGGTGTGTCCGAAGTGTTCAAGAGTATCTACGCAGTTCAGAAAGGCAGGTGGCCCGTATGATTGATGCAATTGTAAATCTACGCCCCGAATATATCGGCATCATCATGATCGCGGTGATGTTGTTCGCTATTTTTATCGGCTTCCCGATTTCCTTCACGCTGATCTTTCTCGGTATGACATTCGGCCTGTGGGGTTTTGGAGAACTGGTGTTCTACCTGATGACGCTGCAATTCTCCAGTGTCATGCTCGAACAAACCCTGGCTGCGGTGCCCCTGTTTATCTTCATGGGCATACTCATGGAGCAGGCCGGCCTGATGGAGCGTCTATTCAACGCCGTGCAAATGGCCTTGTCGCGTACCCACGGTGCTTTGTACATAGCCGTGTTATTCGTATCGACTATCTTTGCGGCGGCCACCGGTATCGTCGGTGCTTCGGTAACCATACTCGGTATCATGGCGGCGAAGACGATGAACAAGTCCGGCTACGACGTCAAGCTGGCTGCGGGCTCTATTACCGCGGGTGGTACCCTCGGCATTCTGATTCCACCCAGTATCGCGCTGATCGTTTACGGCTATGTAACC
>CAXBMV010000478.1:0-3278 GCA_963976575.1 uncultured Gammaproteobacteria bacterium
TTGGAGATCCCGGACATGCGCTGCGCGCATTCCGGGATGACGGACTTGTTTATTTACAATGCGCTATAGCGACCTTTGCCCGCACAAAACAACCATTGCTGTGTATTTTTGCAGAATGAATCTGGGATTTATACTGTTTTCTTGCATAAATATCTCCTTTATACTGCGCGCCTGATTAATTTCCCAACCCAAGCAGGAGCCACCATGAGCCAGCCAGCCGAAGTCGCAGCAACCCAGATCGTTCAGCTTAGCCACTATATCGGCGGTGAACGCGTCGCCGGCAAGAGTGGCCGGTTCGGTGATATTTATAATCCCAGCCTCGGCATCAAAAGCAGCGAAGCTCCGCTGGCTTCCAAATCGGAAGTCGAGGCTGCCATTGCGGTTGCCGAAGCCGCCTTCCCTGCCTGGGCCGCAACCTCGGTACTGCAGCGCTCGCGCGTGATGGCGCGCTACGTGCAATTGCTTTACAAGCACCAGCACGAACTGGCTACGCTGGTCGGGCAGGAACACGGCAAGGTCATTGAAGACGCGATGGGTTCAGTATTGCGCGGCATCGAAGTGGCCGAGTTTGCCTGCGGCGCGCCGCACGCGCAAAAAGGTGAGTTTTCCGATAACGTCGCTCGCGGCATCGATATCTACTCGATGCGTAAACCACTCGGCGTAGTCGCCGGCATTACCCCGTTCAATTTCCCGGCGATGATTCCCTTGTGGATGGCCGCCATGGCGATCATTACCGGTAACACGGTTGTACTCAAACCTTCCGAAAAAGACCCCTCCTGCCCATTGCGACTGGCCGAGTTATTCGTCGAAGCCGGCGGTCCGCCAGGCGTTTTCAACGTCGTCATTGGCGACAAGGAAGCGGTCGATACCTTGCTTAATGACGAGCGTATCAAGGCGGTCAGCTTCGTTGGCTCCACACCGATTGCTCAATATGTGTATGCCACCGCCACCGCCAACGGCAAACGTTGTCAGGCCATGGGCGGCGCCAAGAACCACATGCTTATCCTCCCCGATGCCGACCTCGAAGATGTCGCCAACGCGCTGATGGGAGCTGCTTATGGTTCGGCCGGCGAACGCTGCATGGCTATTTCGGTCGGTGTTTGTGTTGGTGACGAAGTGGCCGACAAGCTGATCGACATCCTCAAGCCGCGCGTGGAAGCACTGCGCATTGGCCCGAGCCACGAAACCGGCCTGGAGATGGGCCCGCTGGTTACCGCCGAACACCGCGAAAAAGTGCTCGGATATATCCAGATGGCAAAAGACGAAGGTTCGCGCCTGGTGGTCGATGGTCGTGACTTTGTTTGCGACGGCCACGAAAACGGTTATTTTCTCGGCGGTACGCTGGTGGACGATGTCAAACCCGAGATGCGCTCTTACCAGGAAGAAATCTTTGGCCCGGTACTGCAAATCATGCGCGTCGGCTCCTTCGACGAAGGTGCAGCGCTGGCCAGCGACCACCCTTATGGTAATGGCACTTCGATTTTTACAAAGAATGGCGCCGCCGCGCGTACCTACGCGGACAAGGTCGAAGTCGGCATGGTCGGCATCAACGTACCCATTCCGGTACCACTCGCCTTCCACAGCTTTGGCGGCTGGAAATCATCTGCTTTCGGTGATCATAACCAGTACGGTATGGAAGCCCTGCGTTTTTACACCAAGGTAAAAACAGTTACCTCGCGCTGGCAGGAAAGCGGACTGGAAGCCGAATTTTCGATGCCGGTACTGAAGTAATCATCAACCCTCGGGCGCAATTTGCCCCGATTCTGTCTCTGTTCGCCACCCTGGGGTCCTTCGGGGTGGCATTCATGTTGCTCCACTTCCTCATTGTCCTGCTCGACCTGCCCGATCTCGCCGCGCTGCTGTTATTCGCGGTACCAGTGATTCTTTTCATTGGTTATTGCACGCATGATTCGACACGCGGCATGTTGCGCTCGGCCCTGGTCATCTATTCCAGTTTTGCCTCGGTGTTAATCGCTTCGGCGGTTCTGGTCTATCTGATCGACTAATACCTAGTTGCTAAAGCCGTATTCATAGTTCATCACGCCCTTGCTGTTGTATAGCTGCGCGTGGAAAGAAACGATGACACGATCTTCGGAACCGTTATAGGGGAAGGCCATGTGCTTGATATGGGCCGGAAACACCACCAGCTTGCCATCCGTCGGATAAGAGTCCCAACTATTTTCGTGCAGGTAAAAATTGCCGTAATCGCCGTGGCCACCGGCCATATGTTCCATGTGCGGACCGTAAAATCGCGTTATGCCATTGGCTTGAGCTCCCTTGTGCGCCTCCGCCGAAGCGCTGGCATCGGCTGCCCTGACGTAATACACCCCCGACCAGGAGCAGTTGCCATGCACGTGGGTTTCATGGAAAGCATGCCCATTAGCGATCTGGAACCAAAGCCCGGTAATTTTTACCCGCACTTCTTCGTTTTCGCGCCACAGCCCTGAGTTGGCTTCGCGCGCGGCCTCGACTATGCCCTGTTCGATAAACTCGACCAGTTCGTTCAATTCTTTGTGCAGGGGATACTTCTGGATTAAATCTTCGGCGCTGGCATAGGCCTGTTTCGGGCTGCGCTGTTCGCGATCCCTATGTTCATAAAACAGTTCGATCAGGGCTGGATTGACTTTTTGGTGATGGGCGAAGCGTTTGGCCAGAATCGTGGTGGGCCAGAGCTTGATGATATTCGGGTTGGATTCGCCCTTGTTCTTTTTTGCCATGCTAGTGTCGTCGTCATCGGGATGCCGCGTTATTTTGCCACAACACGGCTATGCCGTCCCGCTCGAATCAGGGTTGCGGCGCTTTACTAAAACGGCCGCATTTTGCGGTATACAGACGGGTGCTCAAGGGCATGGGTACGCGGGCGCTGCCAATATAGGCGATCAGACGCTTACCTTCCTGAATCAGGTCCTTGCCATAGGCGGCCCGCATGATGGTCATTTGCGCGGCGTCTTCAGCCAGGGCCGGCTTGAAGGCATCGATTTGCTCACCCAGTGCGACAAAGTTCGGCCACACGCGGAATATAATCGGGTCTTTTTTCATGGTTTCGGCGATTTGTCTGGCCGCGGCTGCGTATTCGCGGATCAAATCTTCGATTCCGGCAAATACCGGATTGACGCAAAAATCTTTCACTATGCAGTCGGCCACCAGGTCGATATCGCGCATACCCTGCGCAATCTTGACGAAGCGAGACTGATAAAAGTCGGCCACCGGCATGGTGAAAGCCTTGAAGGGCTCACCCCAGACCTCGTCTATGCCTTCGCAGCCGCTATGATGCTTGA
>CAXBMV010000479.1:0-3275 GCA_963976575.1 uncultured Gammaproteobacteria bacterium
CCAGGACCTTCCTTGATATTGGGTTCGAGGTTATAGGCAGTATCGTTAAAACGCAGATGACGGTCTTTCTGTTCTTCCAGTTTGGCCTCGAAAAACTGCCGGGATGACCACATTTTCTGCGGTGAAATGGCTTGCTGAAACTTTTCGTAGAGCTTTTCACTGCCAAGTATCAGGCGCGACTCGATCATGTTGGTCATCACCGTAACATCGGCCTTGCCCTCGGCCACGCAGTCCTTGATTCTGCGCACGCTGTGACCTACCTCGAGACCTATATCCCAGAGGAAAGTGAGAAATTCTGCAATGTTTTGCTGCAATTCGCTGGATGGCTTCTTGGCCAGAAGAATCATCAGGTCAATGTCCGATTCGGGTAAAAGCTCGGAACGCCCGTAGCCACCTACCGCCACCAGACTTGAATCCTGCTGGCTTTTGGCTTCGATAAAATGGTTGAAACAAAAGGCCAGCACCTGATCCATCTGGCGTGCTTTCTCGCCGGCCAGTGTTTCCGCTGATATTCCCTGGTCGAACTCGGCAAACAGCCTTTCCTTGCTGTCGACGAGGCACTGCTTGATCGCGGCGGCGCTGAGTTTACCCGCATGGGTTTGCAGGCAGTCTTCGATCGGGTAAGCCATGCTGTTAGAAACCGTAGTCTGGGTGCAGGGTGAGTATTTCGAAGCCATCTTCGGTCACCAGGTTGGTGTGTTCCCACTGTGCCGACAGGCTGTGATCCTTGGTGACAACGGTCCAGTCATCGGGTAACAGTTTCACCTGGCGCTTGCCCAGATTGAGCATGGGTTCGATGGGGAAAGTCATGCCCGCTTCCAGTACCAGCCCGGTGTCCGGCTTGCCATAGTGCAATACCTGGGGGTCTTCGTGGAATACCTGGCCGATACCGTGACCGCAATACTCGCGCACAATGCTGCAATTATTCTTCTCTGCATGGCTTTGGATCGCGTGACCTATGTCCCCCAGACGGATACCGGGTTTAATCATTTCGATGCCTATTTTCATGCATTCGTAAGCAATCTGGCTGATGCGCTGTCCCTGCACGGTTGCTTTTCCAACCATGAACATGCGGCTGGTGTCACCATGGTAGCCATCCTTGATCACTGTTATGTCGATATTGATGATATCGCCATTCTTCAATTTCTTCTCCGCGGGTATACCGTGGCAGACCACGTGATTCACCGAGGTGCAGATGGAACGCGGAAATCCACGGTAGTTCAGCGGGGCAGGCACTACCTTTTGTTCGTCCACCATATACTTGTGGCAAATGTCGTTCAGTGCCTGGGTGGTAATCCCGGGCTGGACATGGGGTTCGATCATGCGCAGTACATCCGCCGCGAGGCGGCCCGCGATGCGCATTTTTTCGATTTCTTCGGCTGTTTTGATCGTTACACCCATAAAAATAAGGCTGACTGGTTGTTGAGATATCGGGATTATGGTATAAAGCGCGCGCTCACGGCAACAGCCGCGGCAAATAAACCGGAAACATCTGCAGTTTTGATGTTTTTAAACGACACACACATATCAAAACGCGTTTATGGGTGCCTGTGTTTTACCAGAGTGCAGGTCGTAAATGTCGGATATGTGGAGGCTTAACCCCGGATAGCGAACTAGGGCTACCCACAATGACATCTGGAGAAACTTATGTCTAACGTCACCATGCGTGAAATGTTGGAAGCGGGCGTGCATTTCGGCCACCAAACCCGTTTCTGGAATCCCAAAATGGCTCCCTTTATTTTCGGTGAGCGCAACAAGATTCATATTATCAATCTCGAACAGACCATGCCCTTGTGCAAGGACGCGGTAAATTACCTCGGTAAGGTTGCGTCGAAGAAAGGCAAAATCATGTTTGTCGGTACCAAGCGCGCCGCCAGCGATGCGATCGCCGCGGAAGCTCAGCGTTGTGGTATGCCTTATGTCAACCATCGTTGGTTGGGTGGCATGCTGACCAATTTCCGCACCGTGAGGGCTTCAATCAAGCGTCTCAAGGAATTGCAGGACATGGCCGAGAGTAATAAATACGAAAAAATCAGCAAGAAGGAAATCCTGAACCTGTCACGCGAACAGGAAAAGCTGGAAAAAACCCTCGGTGGCATCAGGGACATGGGTGGACTACCCGATGTCCTCTTCGTCATCGACGTCGGTTTTGAGAAAATTGCAGTGCAGGAAGCGACCAAACTGGGTATTCCGGTGGTCGGCATAGTCGATACCAATAACTCTCCGGAGAACATCGATTATATCGTTCCAGGCAATGACGATTCGATGCGCGCGATCAAGCTGTATACCCGCCTGGTGGCCGATGCCATTCTCGATGGCAAGCAAAGCATTGCTAACGAAGGCAATAACGAACTCATCGAATTGAGTGGAGACGAGAGCGAAGCCAAGTCATCGGTGAAGATTTCATCGAAGAAATCAACCGCCAAAGCGGCAAAAGCTGACGCTCCCGCCGAATCCGATGAAGCCGAAAGCGAAGCCGTCGCTGAAACCGAAGCCGTAGCTGAAGTCGAAGCAGCAGCCGATACCGAAGTCGAAGCAGTAGCCGATACCGAAGCCGCAGCTGAAACCGAAGCCGAAGCCGAACCAAAGGCAGCGGTGAAGAAAGCCGCAGTCAAGAAAGCCGCGGTAAAAAAGGCAGCGACCAAGAAAGCAGCGACCAAGAAGGCAGCCCCTAAAAAGGCCGCAGTCAAGAAAGCAGCAAGTTAAACACAGACCCGCTCCGGGTGAGCGGGCCCTACCAAGAGGTAATGAAGTGGCTATTACAGCATCTTTAGTTAAGGAACTGCGCGAACGTACCGGTTCGGGCATGATGGAATGCAAGAAAGCGCTGGTAGAAACCGACGGCGACATCGAAGCCGCCGCGGAACTGATGCGCAAGTCGGGTGCCGCCAAAGCGGACAAAAAAGCAAGTCGTATTGCGGCCGATGGCGCAATCAAGGTTTGTGTCAGTGATGATGCAAAGACAGCGGTGATCCTGGAAATCAATTCCGAGACAGATTTTGTCGCCAAGGATGATAACTTCCAGGCCTTTGCCGAAAGCGTGCTTGCGACGATTATGCAGCACAAGCCGGCATCGGTTGAAGATTTGTCTGCACTGGCGCTTGCCAGTGGTGGAACTGTCGAAGAAGCCCGCCAGGCGCTGATCGCCAGGGTTGGTGAGAATATCCTCGTACGCCGCTTCCAGATTGTTGAATCGGATGCATCGATAGCCAGCTATCTGCATGGTTCGCGTATCGGTGTATTGGTTGATTCCACTGCGGATGAGGATATGGCTC
>CAXBMV010000480.1:0-3273 GCA_963976575.1 uncultured Gammaproteobacteria bacterium
AGGTTGTCGATACTGGTTTCGAAAATTGCCGTTGTCGTCATGCTCCACCACCTGGGGTTTGCCAACGGCGAATATTATCATAGAGCGCAGTCGTGATTAGTTTTTTTACCCGCTTTCGCGCTATAATCGGCCGCTTTTTTGGGATAACCTGGAGAAATTCATGTCGAAGCCATTGGTGGCAGTTGTCATGGGTAGCGTAAGCGACTGGCCCGTGATGCAACATGCAACAGAAACCCTCGAAAGCTTTGCTGTCGAATACGAGGCGCGTGTTGTTTCTGCGCATCGCACCCCGGAGCTGCTGGCGCAGTTTGCCAGCGAAGCAAAACAAAACGGTCTCTCCTGCATCATCGCCGGTGCCGGTGGTGCCGCGCACCTGCCGGGCATGATCGCCGCGCATACAATCCTGCCGGTACTCGGTGTTCCCGTGCCCAGCGAGCATTTACATGGCCAGGATTCGTTGCTGTCCATAGTGCAAATGCCCAAGGGTATCCCGGTAGCTACCTTCGCCATTGGCAAGGCCGGAGCGATCAATTCCGCGCTCTACGCGATAGCCATGTTGGCGCTGAACGATGCAGAGCTGGCCGCAAAGCTGCAGGCTTTTCGCGACGAGCAAAAGGCGGCGGTGCTCGAAATGACGCTGCCACCGGCTTAAGTGGATATGGCCATTTTACCGGGTAGTACGCTGGGTATGCTCGGCGGCGGACAGTTAGGGCGCATGTTTGTCAGTGCCGCCCGTGCCATGGGCTACGACGTCATAGTGCTTGATCCGGATAGCAACAGCCCGGCAGGGGGTATGGCCAGCGAACACCTGGCTAAGGCTTATGACGACAGACAGGCGCTGGATTACCTCGCCGCTCATTGCGCGGTGGTGACCACAGAATTTGAAAACATTCCCGCACAGACTCTGGCTTACCTGGCGCAAACCGTACCGGTTCATCCTTCAGCGGCAGCCTTGCAGGTAGCGCAAAACCGCAAACTGGAAAAAGAATTTTTCCGCTCGCTGGGTCTGCATACCGCCGATTTTGTCGCCATCGAGCAGGCGCAGGATTTGGAACAGGCGCGTGACTTTACTTTTCCCGCCATCCTCAAGACGAATACGCTGGGCTACGATGGCAAGGGGCAGGTCCTGTGCCAGCAGTTTGCCGATCTGACCGCCGCCTTCGACGAACTGGGTTGCAAGCCCTGCCTGCTGGAGCAGCGTATCGAGCTGGCCTGCGAAGTGTCGGTTGTGCTATGCCGTTCGCAACAGGGCGAAGTCACATGCTTCCCGCTTGCGCAAAATACCCATGCCAATGGCATCCTCGATGTCAGCCTGGCGCCGGCCAGGGTATCGGCCGAACTGGCAGCCGAGGCGACTGCAGCGGCTGGCGCCATTGCCGATGGGCTGGATTATTGCGGCGTACTGGCCATCGAGTTTTTTATTACCGGCGATGCACGCCTGCTGATCAATGAAATGGCGCCGCGCCCCCATAATTCAGGTCACTATACGCTGGACGCCTGCGACAGCTCGCAATTCGAACAGCAGTTGCGCATGATCTGTGGCTTGCCCGCCGGATCCTGCCGGCAGCATACGCCGGTGGCGATGCTGAACCTGCTTGGCGATATCTGGCCCGAGGGCGCTAGACCGCCCTGGGATGAACTGCTCGGCCACGAACAGGCGAAGCTGCATCTCTATGGCAAGACCGAGGCCAGACCGGGGCGCAAGATGGGCCATGTCAATTGTCTGGGAGACAGCAACGAAGAAGCGTTGGCGCTACTGGAAAAGCTGCGCGGAATTCTGCAGAAGAATTGATCAGCCCTGTTTTGTCGCCTTTGCGACGGTATAGGTTTTACCCTGTTTCACTTTTTTATAGTCGCCGAAGACTTCGTGAAAACCGCGTTTGAAAAACTGGCGTAGCCCGGTAATCGTGACTATGTAGAAAGAACCACCCGGTTTCAGATATTCGAGCGCGTCGAACAGGTAAATGTAGAGCATTTCCTTGCCTACCTTGGCCGGGATATTCGAAACAATAAGGTCGAATTGCTGTTTCGGGATCTGATCGAAGCCGTTGCTCAACAGGCAACTGGCATTTTCGATTCGGTTGCGTAGCCGGTTCTTCTCGGAGTAATCGACCGCAACGAAATCCTTGTCCACCAGCAGGCTGTGTCCGCCGGGTGCCGCGCGCGCCATACTCAGGCCGAGCACGCCGTAACCGCAGCCCAGATCGAGGCAGTCATCGTCGCTGTTAATTTCGAGGTGGTCGAGCAGCAGTCGCGAACCATCGTCGATCGCCCGCGGCGAAAACAGCCCCCAGGTGGTCTGGTACTCGAGGCCATCGTGGCCGATCAGCAAATCCTGACGGATTTTGCGGTTAAACTCTTTCAATTCATTCATTTTGGAAATATTCAGCGGCTATTAAGTCGCGCCTGCTAACCTTTACATCGGTAAATGGCTTTGCAACAATAACGCGGTTTTGTGTATGCCCATTATCTATTGCTGTTTTCGATAATACTACCCGGGAGTCTGGTTTTATGATGCGTGTTGTAGCGGTTTGTTTTTTTCTGGTCACTGCCCTGGCGACGAATGTTAGCGCCGACGCAACCAAGGGTCAGTCGACTTATGCCGCTCGCGGCTGCATAGGCTGTCATGGAGCCGGTGGTAAGAGCGTGGTGCCTACCTATCCATCCCTGCAAGGACAAAGCGCTTCCTTTGTCAGCAAAAGCCTGACCGACTTTCGCAGTGGTGCCCGCAAAAACCCGGTGATGAATGCTATGGCGAACGGGCTGAGCGACGATGACATCGCAAACCTGGCAGACTATATCGGTAGTCTCGAGTAAGCCACCAGGCTTAGCCGGGTTTGTCGAGCTGAGCCAGCTGTTGCTCGCAGAGCCTGATATTTTCCTGCAGCCTGTTTAGCAACTGCTGCGCCGGGCTGCCCGGCCCCTCGCGCTCCAGCGCATCCCTGGCGCGGCGTAACTCGTGATGCAACTGCCCCAGCTCCTGGCGTAACTGTTGTTCGTGGCTGCTGTGCTGATGTTTGTTCGGCATGGTTTTGCATTTTACATCAGTTATCGCAAAAGCCCTTGTGGCGGGCTGAAATCGCATTCGAATTAGTGTACATTGCGGGCCATCCAACCAGCGGAAAAGCCATGCCTGACTACCAGATAGCACCATCCATACTAGCCGCCGACTTTGCCCGCCTTGGAGAAGAGGTCGACAATGTCATCGCCGCCGGCGCCGATATCGTCCACTTCGACGTGATGGATAACCACTATGTACCCAACCTGACCATA
>CAXBMV010000481.1:0-3272 GCA_963976575.1 uncultured Gammaproteobacteria bacterium
ATTCGACATTTTCGCGCACGGTCATGTGCGGAAACAGCGCGTAGGACTGGAACATCATGTTGACCGGGCGTTCGTAGGGCGGTACATGATTCATATCGACACCGTCGATAGTGATGGTGCCGGAGGTAGGGGATTCAAATCCAGCGAGCATGCGCAGCAGTGTCGACTTCCCGCAACCGGAACCGCCCAGCAGACAGAAAAGCTCTCCCTGATAAATTTCCAGATCGACGTTGTCTACCGCGATAAAATCGCCAAAATGTTTACTGATGCTCTGAACCTTGATGAAAGGTTTCGCATCGGGATTAAGCCAGGGTCTGTCCACGTAGTTTGGTGCCTGGGCCATGCTCTACTCCAGCGTGGGGTAATTAAAATACCGGAGCGGGATTGCTCCGGTATTTTGTTTTTTGAAACTACAGTCCTGCTTTGAAGTTGGTCCAGGTCCTGGTGCGTATACGCTCGGCCTTGGGTGGCAAGGGCGCAAGCGTGAACATATTCGATACTTGAGCAGGCGTTGGAAAAGCCGCCGGACTGCTGGTAACCGCTTCGTCGATCATCGGTATGGCATCCTTGTTCGCAGTGGCGTACCAGGTGAAGTTGCTGTCGTTGGCGGCAACATCGGGACGCATCATATAGTTCAGGAACAGATGCGCATTTTCGATATTCTTTGCGTCAGCCGGGATAACCCAGCCGTCAACCCAGAGGTTCGAGGTTTTGGGCAGGAAGAAATCGAGTACTACGCCGGTTTCGGCTTCCTCGGCTCCAGACATAGCCAGCAGACCATCCGGGCCCCAGGTGTTGGCGACGCAGAATTCGCGCTGCGGCATGCGCTGGTAGGCATAGTTGTCAAAGGTCTTGATGTAAGGACGAACCTTTTTCAGCATTTCCTCGACCTTCTTGTAATCCGCCGCATTGGTGGAAGAAGGGTTCAGTCCGAGGTAAGCCAGTGCCATGGGGATAACATCGGTAGGTGAATCAAGAAATGAAACGCCGCACTTGGCCAGTTCCTTCATGTGCTTTGGGTCGAAAATCAGATCCAGAGAGCCGATCGGTGCACCCGGATAGGTTTGCAGCACCAGCTCGCGGTTATAGGTAACACCCGAGGTACCCCACATAAAAGGTACGATATAGTTGTGTCCGGGATCCCAGTTGGTGCCGATCTGCGCCATTACATCGGGGCTGATATGTTTGAAGTTGGGCAGCTTGGTCTTGTCGATTTTGCGCAAAATATTGCCTTTCAGCAGGCGCGCCACGGCCGAGCTTGAGTGGGAAACCACATCGTAACCCGAGTTACCGGCGAGTAGTTTGGAGTCGATTGCCTCGACCGAATCGTAAGGGGTGAAGGTTACATCGATATCATATTCTTTTGCGAAATTGGCAATGGTGTCTTCCGCCATGTACTCGGCCCAGTTACTGACATTGAGCGAGCCAGCAGCGGATGCCAGTGTCGTTGCGGTCAGCAACGCGGCCCCGGTTAGCCCGATCAGGGCAGATTTTATCGTTGTGTCTGTTTTCATTATTTCCTCCAGAGGATTTTAATGTTTTTTACTTCGTTCGGCGTGATTCTGGCTCACCCTTACTTTACCCAGGCTGAATACTGCGCCGGGATCGGGCTCGCTGTCCATTGCTGCCGACATTAGCACAATGGATATTCGATTGTCATTCTCGAATTTATCAATGTAATGTGATCACGAAATCATAACTCATTAACCTGTATATCGCCAGCCAGTAAGCCGGCATAGTTCGGTTTTGAGTTTTAGTGATCACATTAAACTCTGTTGCTATCTATGCTCTCCTTCAGTGCAGGATAAATGCTGCCGAGTAATTCGAATACCGCGTCAATCGCTTCGCGTCGCTTGAATCCGGGCGGGCCTATGAGAAAATTCTGCCACAATCCATCAATCATTCCTTCGATACTCAAGGCTGCGGTGCCCGGACTCAGCGTGGCCTCGCATTCGCTATGCAGGGCTTTGCAAATGGCAAGCAGACTCTCAGAAAACGCCAGATCGTTGGAGCCGCACAATGCCTGGTATCCCGGTCGCGAGCGCGATTCGCCCCAGAAGGCGTACCAGACGCTAATTTTTCTGCGATTGCAGATCGACGCTTCAAACGACGCCCTGACCAGGGCGCAAAGGCGTGATATCGAATCGGGTGGCGCATTCTGCAGAGCCGATTGCCAGTTACTTTTGTATTCCTCGCTGAGGAAGCGCAGGGTTTGCTCTAGCAAAACTTCTTTGCTACGAAAATGAAAAAGCAGATTGCTCTGCGACTGCTCGGTGCGCTCGGCGATGCGCGCCAGTGTGGTTTGTGACAGGCCCAATTTAACTATGCAATCCATGGTTGCGTCTATCAATTGACGCTTCCGATACTCGCTCTGAAGTTTGCGGCTGCGGCTCGCCAGATTTTTCTCGGTAACACGAAGAGTCAAATGTAAAGCTCGTTAAAGAGTAGCCATGAGCCTACAATATGCTGATCAAATGGTCAACTAATGGCCCTATACTATTGAAAACTATTGCAATTAATTACAAATTAACTAGAATAGCTTTCTTTTAACCCGTCCGGAACAGGTGGATTATGCAGTCTTCTGTAGAGTTTGAGCAGCGCGATAATATTTTTATTCACCCCTGGGACGATATCGTCAAACTGGGCAGCAATCAGCGTACCTTGTTAAATAAGGGCGATGGCGTCTATGTTTATGACAGCGAAGGAAACAAGCTGCTCGATGCTCCGGCGGGTATGTGGTGCGTGAATATCGGTCATGGCCGCGAAGAAATGGCGCAGGTGGTTTACGATCAAATCATGGCGCTGCCCTACACCTCACCCTGGTCTTTCGGTACTGGTCCTGCGGCGCAGTTTGCGGCCGAGATTGCCGAGCTGGCGCCGGGTGATTTGAATCATGTGTTCTTCACTACCTGTGGATCTACCGCGGTCGATTCCGCGCTGCGCTTCATGCAGTTTTATAACAACATCCGCGGCAAGAAGGAAAAGAAGCACATTATTGCGCAGCAACGCGGCTATCACGGCAGCACTTTTCTTGGTGGAAGCGTTTCCGGCAAGGAGCGCGACAGGACGAACATGGATACCCTGGCTGATCTGGTGCATCACATACCGGCACCGCATCCGCTGAATAAGCCTGCGGGTCAGTCAGATGCCGATTTTCTCGATGCCTGTGTCGCCAATCTGGAAAATATGATTGAAAAGGTTGGTGCCGATAAATGCGCTATTTTCGTCGCCGAACCCATCCTCGCTTCGGGTGGCGTTGTGGTGCCGCCGCA
>CAXBMV010000482.1:0-3259 GCA_963976575.1 uncultured Gammaproteobacteria bacterium
TTCCGTTTAGCAACACCACCTGGATCATGCAGGATCACTTCGGCATAGGCGCTGATTACTTCGATGCGACCGGCTGTGCGATCTACACCGTCGAAACCCACCTGCGTTACCTCAACGACGTACGTTCACCGGCGGTCATGGACATAAAAACCCAGCTACTTGGATCGGACAGCAAACGAATCTGGTTTGCCCACCAGATGATAGTCGATGGCAAGCTTTGCGCCACGGCCGAGTTCATGGCGCTGCACTACAGCACAAGGGAATCAAAAACTCTGGCCATGCCGGAGGACATACAGGTGAAACTAAAGGCTGCGCAGGTCGACGAGTTACCCGACTGGGTTAGCCGCAAGATCGGCCTGGCCAGAGACTAAAAAGACTCTACCCAGGGGCGCAGATCGATTTCATGCGTCCAGGCACTGCGGTGCTGATTGAGAACAGCCATGTAGGTTTGCGCAATAGCATCGGGTTCGAGCTGGTCGTCGGCGTACTGCTGTTCGACAGCCTGGATATCTCTTCCCGGAGAAGCAATGCCACCATCGATAATAAAATGAGCGACATGTATGTTTTGCGGTCCGAGTTCGCGCGCCAGGCTTTGCGCCAGGCCTCTTAAGGCAAACTTACCCATCGCAAATGGGGCATAGCCGGGAAAACCTTTTACGCTGGCGGTGGCACCGGTGAAGAAAATACTGCCGTGGCCGAGTTTTTTCATGCGTATCGCCGCCTGCTGTGCCACCAGAAATGCGCCGAAGGCAGTTTGCATGAAGGCATTGTGCACCTCCGCTGGATCCAGCTCGGTAATCGCGCCGGCGCTGTAGGCGCTGGCATTGTAAAGTACGGTATCGGCAACCCCCACTGCCTGCTCCATGGCTTCGAATAACTCGCCCACCGATTCGGCAGAACTGGCGTCGCAACTGATCGAAGTCGCACCGATTTCATTACACAGAGCTTCCAGCTTGCTGATATTGCGCGCCGCCAGCACCAGCTTGAAACCCGCCGCGCGCAATGCGCGGGCGAAAGAAGCGCTATTGCCGCTCCCGGCACCAACGATTAAAGCAGTTCTCGACATATTTCCCCCTCGGGTCAATTACCCTGGAACAGATATTTAAACCCCGTCAGAAATTTTTGTATAGCGAAATAGCTACTCGCCGGAAGCATTCCCCTGCGTTGTTAAGTGAAGCAGAGATTAATCAGGCTTAACGCTGGACTCGCAGTAAGCTTGCCAGATCAGCGCCAGCGTAGCGGTTACCCGGCCGTCATCGCAGGCAAGCCACTGCTTCAGGCGCTGCGGACTAATCCATTGTCCCTCGTCTATTTCAGATTGCTGCAATGCCAGCTCACCGTCGTAAACCAACTGGTAAATTTCACTGTGTTCGTTACCTGTATCGGCGCAGGCTTCCAGCTTGAACAGAAATTTCAGCCCGGCGACCTCGCTGATACCCAGCTCTTCACCGAGTTCACGTTGCGCGCAGTGGCGGTAGTCTTCACCTGCATCGACATGCCCGGCCGCCGAACTGTCCCACAGCCCCGGGTTCTCATCCTTGCTCATCGATCGCTTTTGTAGAAACAAATCTCCGTCGGAATTAAAAACCAGCACATGTACCGCGCGATGCATGAGCCCGCGGGCATGGATGTCGGCACGCCGCATCTGTGACAGCACCCGGTCGTTGATATCCACCACGTCGAGCAATTCATCGGCTGGGTTCATACCGCGGCTCCCCCTGTAAAAGTCAGCCAGTGTAACCGCCTGCAGCGCACAATTAAATTGCCAAGACGTAAGGAACAAGGGATCATTCATCGCTGTGCTGGCAGACTTGAATTCTGCGCAGACCTGCTCCGATGACTGTAGCAATCAAAAGGAAATCACAATCGAATTCGATTTATTCATCTCCCTGCTCATATTTGCTTTTATAGCGGCAGTCACACCCGGGCCCAATAATGTCATGCTGACCACTACGGGCCTGAATTTCGGCATTCGTCGAGGCCTGCCCCACCTGCTCGGCATATGTATCGGCTTCCCGGTCATGCTGGTGCTTATCGGTCTCGGTCTTGGCGGTTTATTCGAGCTTTACCCGGTGCTGCACGAAATCATCCGCGTGGTCGGTATTGCCTACCTGTTCTACCTGGCCTGGAAGATCGCCAATGCCCTGCCGGGTAATCAGCAACCGCGTCAGTCCAGGCCAATGACCTTCTGGCAATCGGCGGCATTCCAGTGGGTTAACCCCAAAGGATGGGTCATGGGTAGCAGCGCGCTGGCGGCATTTACGTCGCTGGATGCAAATTTCCTGGTGCAGGTATTACTGGTAGCCGCTGTCTTCATGCTGGTTGCCTTTCCCTGCGCGGGCATCTGGCTGGTATTTGGCGCCAGCCTGCAGCACCTGCTACGCGACCCCCTGCATTTAAGAATCTTCAATATCAGCATGGCGGTGTTGCTGATTGCTTCGATTATTCCAGTCATCATGGCGATGCTGAACTAAACGCTGAGACTTGCCAGCACCTTTCCAGGCAGGTCGCCCCTGGCGTAGTTTCAAACAGGCAGTATTCCCTTCAGATGCGGCAGTGCCATACTCATTGATGCTCCGGCCCCAGCGGTCCCAGACGAACCCCGACACGCAGCCTGCGGTAATCCAGCCCGCTCAATTCGCAGGGATGGATTCCCGGCGCTATAACCACCAGGATTTCGGCTGCGATTGCATCGAAGTCGGCGCGAAAATGTACCGCACTTTTCACTGCGATTATTTTTTGCGTGGCAGGCTCGATGCCGAGATGACGAATCATCGCCTGATCGAGACATTGTGAACGCGAACTTCCGACTATGACCCTGACTTCGGAATAATCATCGACTACGCGCAACAGAGCCATATTACCCAGCCTGGCTTTCGAATTGCGGTTCATTGCACCGGTGTAAGTAAATCTTCCGTCACCCAGCGCCTCGATTTCGAAGCGCGCGTGGAAAGGCTGCACCCCGACCGGACCCGACCTGCCACCAATTGAGGTTTCGAGAATCGCGCCTGTACCGGCCCGGTGGGCGGCATCGGCGACCTCGGGATCATAGAGCACTGCGATCACCGCCCGCCGCGCGTGGTTGGCTACCATCGCCTCGAGCAAACCGGTGGTATCCGATGTTCCGCCGGCGCCAGGATTATCCTGCGCATCGGCAAGCACCACAGGCTTATCCGAAGTGTTTCGCATGGCTCGCTGCAGCGCCTCATCGGGCGTCAGCAATGGGTAGGCGAAATCCGCCTCGGCAGCAACAACCTGT
>CAXBMV010000483.1:0-3258 GCA_963976575.1 uncultured Gammaproteobacteria bacterium
CACCGGCGGCGCGGTTTCGGGTTTAATTAGCGCCGAAACCAGGATATATAGCATGTACAGGCCGACCAGGATCATACCCGGGATAAAGGCACCCATGAACATATCTCCGGCGCTGGCGGTAACCACGTCGAACTCGCTGGGCATAGAGTATTCGCCGGTCGCCAGTTTGTATGCGGACTTGCGCATGGTAGCGGCCTGGTCTGCGGCGCTGGAGAGTTGATCGGCAAGTATGATTAACACGATCGAAGGCGGAATAATTTGTCCGAGGGTACCGGAGGCGCAGATAGTGCCGCAGGCAAGCGATTTAGAATAGTTATTGCGCAGCATCGCCGGTAGCGAGATCAGCCCCATCGCGATTACAGTGGCACCAACGATACCGGTGGTAGCAGCAAGCAGAGCGCCGACGAATACCACGGAAATGCCCAATCCACCAGGGATCGGACCGAATAACTGCGCCATTGCCACGAGCAAGTCTTCTGCTATTTTGGAGCGCTGCAACATGATGCCCATAAACACGAACAGGGGAATCGCGATCAGGGTATCGCGTTCGACATTCCAGTAGAGACTTCGGTAGTTGGTTACACCGGCGCTAAGCCATTGATTGGGGCCACCGAGGACGAAATAGGCATCGACGTTACCTTCGAAGATATATCCGCAAAATGCAGCGATGGCGATGGTGACAATTGCCGCGCCAGGCAGGGAAAAGGCCACCGGATATCCGGAGGTCAGCGCAAACACCATGATAGCGACCAGCAACACGAGAAAATAGAGTTCCATGTCAGTTTTTCTCGCCGTGGACTAATTGTTGGTAGCTGGGCATGTCATCGCCTTCGCCTTTGACCTGTAACTGTGCAATGTTAAACAACAGGTAGCTGACGAATTGTACCAGCATGGATACTGCAAAAATGACCAGGAATCCTGCCATGAGATATTTCACGTACATACCATAGCCACTTTGTGTTACTTCGAAACTGAGCAGGGGGCTGTTAATGCTATTACCGCGTCCACCCATACCGTGCATCAGGATTACCCAGCAAATGGGAATGCCGAGCAGAACACTGCCAAGCCCATCGAACAGGGCTTTCTTGCGGCGACTGAAACCGGCGTAGAGTACGTCGACACGAACATGACCTTCTTCGACCAGGGTAGAAGCGCTGGCAAAAAGGAATAGCGCGGCATACCAGAAGCGCACCAGGTCACCCATATAGGCTTGTTCATAGGAAAATACGAAACGGGTAACAACGATCAGGAATTCGGACATGACACACATAATGGCCAGCCAGGAAAAACTGATCGAACGAAACCGGGCAGCAATAAACAGCGATGCGATAATCAGTGGGTAGTGAACATAGCTGCCACGAAATATCGGTCGACCGAGTTGCTGGGTTAGCCATTCGCCGGCAAAAACCTCGAGGAAACCTTCCACCCTGAGGAAAGAAATTATCATGTCGACGAACCCGACCAGGGTCACCGACCAGAAAGCGAAGCGGATGATGTAGGCGGCAAGTGCGGCGAATCGCTGACTATCCTGTTGCAGGCTGCGCGCATTCGTTTTTACCACGTAGAACAGGTTGCCGAGAAATATCAGCAGGTAAAATACAATCTGGAACCAGGCCTGACTAGCTTGCTCGGGTTGCAGTGGTTGTGAGAGAGCTTCCAGACCGAACCAGCCGTAATGCGAAAACAGCAGGAAGGGTCCCGGAAAATCCTGCCAGTAGACCAGATAATTATTGATCAGGTACAGGAATACGGAGCTGATCATCATATAGGCCAGTCCACGACTGATCAGACCAGTATCGAATCTAGGCATGGTTAGTTAACGTTGAACGGCAGTAAAAACGGAGCCCGAAGACTCCGTTTGGTTTTGTCATTACCGAGGATGACTAGAGTCCAAGTACGCGGTTGCGTTGGGCTACGTAGGCCTGGTCGGAAATTTTCGCCCAGGAACCCACTTCGTCACGTGAACTCAGGAAGCTCTGGTGAATTTTCTTCGCCAGCGGACTGTGTTGCTGCACTTCCTCGAAGACTTCCGCGGCGGCATCACCAAAGCTGTCGTAGATATCATCGCTAAAGCTGCGCAGTTTCACGCCCTGCTCAGAAATCAACTTGGCCAGCGAGGCGCCGTTTTTGGCGTTGTACTCGGACATCATCACCGAATTCTCGGTCTCTGCAGCGGCCTTGATAAGCTCCTGATCTGATTTAACCAGCCCGTCCCAGAACTTCTTGTTAATACCCAGCGACAACTGCGCTGCGGGTTCATGCATACCCGGGTAATAGTAAAACTTGGCGGCTTCGTAAAATTTCATGAAACTGTCATTCCAGGGGCCTACCCACTCGGTGGCGTCGATCGCACCGGAAACCAGGTTTTCATAAATCTGTCCACCGGGCAGGGATACAGGAGATGCGCCGAGCTTGGCGATGACGTCGCCACCCAGTCCGGGCATGCGCATTTTCAGGCCTTTGAAGTCGGCCGCGCTACGCATTTCTTTGCGGAACCAACCACCCATTTGTACACCTGTGTTACCGCAGGGTAGACATTTCAGTCCAGAACCGGCTGCCAGTTCATCCCATAATTCCTGACCACCACCGAACTGCATCCAGGCGTTGATTTCTGTGTAAGTCATGCCAAAAGGTACGGCTGTAAAATAAGCCCATCCCGGGTGCTTGCCTTTCCAGTAATAGTCAGCCGCGTGGTACATCTGCGCATTACCTGAGGCGACTTCGTCAAAGGAATCGAATGCCTTGACACGTTCGCCGGCGGCAAAATAGTTAACTTTGATTCGACCATCGGTCATTGCGGTGAGGCGTTCGCCAAAGCGCTGTGCACCCGTACCAAGACCGGGAAAGTCACGCGGCCAGGTAGAGACCATGGTAATTTCGATTTTATTCGCGGCTATGGCCGGCGCGGAAACCGTGCTGGCTCCGGTTGCAAGTGCGGCGGCAACGCCACCTTTTAATACGTCACGACGTTTCATTGCTGATTATCTCCGTTTTATTAGACTTTATGGTTGGTATTCTTATGGACTTAATTTCCGGAGCCTTTGGCATTAAGCTCTCTTTATAAGTCAGGCCATTCTGGGACTTAATCTGGATTAATTCAAGTTTTTACACGCGCCGCGTTGGTCAGGGAGGATTCAGGCTGGTACTGGCCGAGCAGTTTCCAGGCTGCGTGTATATCAGCTCTGACCTCGTCGCTATTACCCTGTAGAAATCGATCGGGAATGTTATCCGGGTGCATTACCGAGGCGGGGTGGCCCT
>CAXBMV010000484.1:0-3256 GCA_963976575.1 uncultured Gammaproteobacteria bacterium
CAATCATTTCAGGCGCAATAGCAGCCCTTAATTTAAAAAAAACAGCAATATCGTGTTTTGTTGCAAGAAAGCAACAGAAGTGCGCAATTTTCATGCCTCCACGTTTATTTAACCCGGCTAATTCATTGATTTCCGGCAATATTTGAATCGTTGTATTATTGCATCCGCTTTGCTGTATGATCGCCTTCCTTAGCTTTTATTGGCTACACAACATGGCCCAGTACTTCGATATTCATCCGGATAATCCTCAGCGTCGCCTGGTGCAGCAGGCCGTCGCGATTATCGATCGCGGTGGCCTGATCATTTACCCCACCGACTCCAGTTATGCGCTCGGTTGCCACATCGGCGACAAGACCGCGATGGAGCGTATCCAGCGCATCCGCCGCACCGACAAGGACCACCATTTCACGCTGGTATGCAGCGACCTGTCTGAAATCGGTACATACGCCAAGGTGAGCAACGCCGATTACCGTTTGATGAAGAACCTGACGCCGGGGCCTTATACCTTTCTGCTCAAGGCGACCTCTGTGGTGCCGCGTCGTTTGATGAACCCGAAACGCAAGACCATCGGTGTGCGCGTGCCCGCCAACAACATTGTGCAGGCTTTGCTGCAGGAGCTGGGCCAGCCGATCATGAGCAGCACGCTGATCCCGCCAGAGGGCAGCATTCCACTGGACGACGCCGAGGAAATTCGCGAACGCTACGAACACGAGGTCGATCTGGTCATTAACGGAGGATCATGCGGCCTCGAGCCGACCACGGTGGTCAGTTTGATCGAGGAGTACCCTGCCATATTGCGCCAGGGCAAGGGCGATATCGCTTTTCTTGACTAGTGGTGCATGCCTGCAGGGTATTCAGGCTACTCTGGTTCCCGCAGTTATCCTGCTAAATAAAATCCAACGTCATCCCGGAATCTGCGAAGCAGATATCCGGGATCTCCAAATGGTTCGCGCTATCAGGAAGCTCTCAACCACCGACAGCCCATCCGTCTGGAGATCCCGGACAGGCGCTACGCGCCTTCCGGGATGTAAGAGGGCCGCGCCGTTCCAGTGCGAAGTTACTTCATATAAGAGGTTCGCGCCGTACCCGGGTTGAGGTAACTTTACTTAAGAGGGTCGTGGTGTATCCGGCGGGCACGCAATTCAACAAATAAAGCGTCTTCCCGGAATTTGCGCAGCAAATATCCGGGATCTCCAAATGGTTCGCGCTATCAGGAAGCTCTCAACCACCGACAGCCCATCCGTCTGGAGATCCCGGACAGGCGCTATACGCCTTCCGGGATGACGATCCTCTATTAAGAGGGCCGCGCCGTTCCAGTGCGAAGTTACTTCATATAAGAGGTTCGCGACGTACCCGGGATGACGTCACTATATTGATAGGGTCGCGGCGATTCGGTATGACGTTACTCTATGAAGAGAGTCTCGCTGGTTCCGATGTCTAATTGACTCTATATAAGGGCAGTTAATGCTGAATAAGGTCAGTTAATATCGGTTCCCACTGCTGCGGCATAATAAGCATGGTCTGCCACCAGCCTTGTTTGCTACAATTCCATCTCGCTACACACCTTCGGAATCCCTTGTATTGAACACCATGAGTCAAAACAACCGCGTGCTGTCGGGCATGCGCCCCACCGGGTTGTTGCATTTAGGTCATTATCACGGCGTCTTGAAAAACTGGATCGAGTTACAGCACAGTTACGAATGTTTTTTCTTCGTCGCTGACTGGCATGCGTTGACAACGCATTACGATAATCCCGGCATCATCGCTGAAAACACGCGCGATATGGTTATCGACTGGCTCGCCGCAGGGGTTAACCCGGGTAATGCCACGCTGTTTATTCAGTCGCGCGTCCCCGAACACGCCGAACTGCATACCCTGTTGTCGATGATTACTCCGTTGGGCTGGCTCGAGCGCGTGCCCAGCTACAAGGACCAGCAGGAAAAACTCAAGGACAAGGATCTGGCCACCTATGGCTTCCTCGGTTACCCCTTGCTGCAGTCTGCCGATATCCTCATGTACAAGGCCGGCTTTGTTCCGGTCGGCGAAGACCAGGTTGCGCATGTCGAGCTGACCCGCGAAGTGGCGCGTCGATTCAATTATTTCTACGGCCGCGAACTGGACTTCGAAACCAAGGTCGAGGCAGCGATCAAGAAAATGGGCAAGAAAAATGCTCGTCTCTATCGCGAAACGCGCAAGCGCTACCAGGAGCAGGGCGATGCCGAGGCTCTGGCGATCGGTCGTGCGTTGCTCGACTCGCAGCAGAACATCAGCCTCAGCGATCGCGAAAGATTGCTCGGCTACCTCGATGGCGATGGGCGCATCATCCTGCCGGAACCGCAGTCGCTGTTGACGGTGTCGTCGAAAATGCCGGGCATAGACGGGCAGAAAATGTCCAAGTCCTATGGCAATACCATCGCGCTGCGCGAAAGCCCTGATGAAGTGACGCGCAAGATCAGAACCATGCCCACCGACCCGGCACGCGTGCGCCGCACCGACCCGGGTGACCCGGCCAAATGCCCGGTGTGGCAGTTGCACCAGGTCTATACCGATGAGGATACCAAGCAGACGCTTGCCGAGGGCTGCAAGACTGCCTCCATCGGTTGTCTCGATTGCAAGCAATACGTCATCGACTCGATCAATGAAGAATTGAAACCGATACAACAGCGCGCCAGGGAATACCTCAACGATCTTGCCGGGGTCGACAGCATTATCAACGAAGGCTGCGAAGCGGCCCGTGACTTTGCCCAGGACACCATGGAAGAAGTACGCAAGGTGGTCGGCCTGAGCGGGCGCAAGTAGTGGAAAAAGTAGTCGCCAGCGGCGCTTCAAATCAGTCGGAAATGCCTTTCGCGCTGGTGCAGGGCGAACCCCTGACGATGATTCCGCAGGATTTGTATATCCCGCCGGACGCGCTGCTGGTATTCCTCGAAGCCTTCGAGGGGCCGCTGGATTTATTGCTATACCTGATCAAGCGGCAAAACCTCGACATATTGAATATTCCTGTCGCCACGATCACCAAGCAGTACATGGAATACATCCACCTGATGGACAAGCTGGAACTGGAACTGGCCGCCGAATACCTGGTGATGGCATCAATGCTGGCGGAAATCAAATCGCGCATGCTGCTGCCTCGCCCGGCCGAGTCGCATGACGAGGATGATCCGCGCGCCGAATTGATCCGCCGTCTGCAGGAATACGAAACCTTTAAAAAGGCCGCCGAAGACATTGATGAAATGCCACGTATGGGCCGTGATAT
>CAXBMV010000485.1:0-3244 GCA_963976575.1 uncultured Gammaproteobacteria bacterium
GTCGACGTCGAGGCGTAGCTTTATGGTGCCGGGCCGGGTGGTCATCACCACCACCGTGTCGGCGAGAAAAATAGCCTCGTCGAGATCGTGGGTGATGAAGAAAACTGTCTTGTGATACTGGTCGTAAATCTCCAGTAGGTAACGGTGCATGGTGGTCTTGGATACCGTGTCCATCGCCCTGAAGGGTTCGTCCAGCAGTAATATGCGTGGGTTATTGATCAGCGCGCGCAGTATCTCGACGCGTCTTTGCATGCCCGAGGAAAGCTGGCTCGGATAAGAGTGCGCGATGCGATCGAGCTTGCCGGTGCGCGCCAGCAACTCCATGCCCATGGTGTTGGCCTCGCTTTCGGGAAAACGATTTTGCACCACGAGTCCATAAACTACATTCTCCAGAACGGTTTTCCAGGGAAACAAAGCCCCGTTCTGAAACACCACCACGCGGTCGGGTCCGGGCCGGGGCGGGTGGTCCAGGCTGGCCAGCTGTTCGCCGTCGATGAGCACCTGGCCCGCGGTCAGGTTATCGAAGCCGGCGAGTATGTTCAGCAGCGTGCTCTTGCCGCAGCCAGACGGCCCCACCACGGCGATGAATCCACCGGCCGGTATATCGAGGCTGCAATCATGCAGCGCTTCGACATGCGCGCCGTGCGGGTCATAAATCTTGCTCACGTTTTGCACCGACAAATGCCCGAGGCGGGCGTCGGCGGAGCTGTCGATGATTTCGGGTTTATCGCTCATATCGTTTGTTAGCAGCTGTTCAGCCGAGTGATGCCCCCATGGTCTGTTCGCGCCAGCGCATCATGCGATTGCCGATCACACGGATAATGGCGCTGCTGATGTAGCCGACGATGCCGAGGGTAATCATCATGATAATAATGGTGGGATATTGCACCAGGTTGTAAGACTCCAGGATCATGAAACCAAGCCCGTACTGGGCGGCGATCATTTCACCGGCAACCAGCGAGAACCAGGCCGCACCCATGGCGATTTGCAAGCCAGTGAAAATCGATGGCAGCGCGCCGGGGATGATGATGTCGCGCAGGATGTCTTTGGGTTGCGCACCCAGGCATCGTGCGGCTTTAAAATAATCGCTGTTGATAGATCTCACCCCCAGCAGGGTATTCATCGTGGTGGCAAAAAATGCGACCAGAAAGGTGACGAAAATAACCGCGGGTTCGCTGCCCGGGAATATCAGTATGGCCACGGGTACCCAGGCCAGCGGTGGAATCGGGCGCAGGATACTGAGCAGGGCCGAGACGTAGGCGTTTACCTTCACGTGCCAACCCATGAGTATGCCCAGCGGCACACCGAGAATAACCGCCAGAAAGAAAGAGGTGGTTGCGCGGTAGGTGCTGTACCAGATATGCAGGTAGTAATCCCGGGTGAATACCGACAGCCCGTAATCGGGGTCGGGATTAAACCATTCGATGACCACGGTTAAGGGGTCGGGCAGGCGCTGAAACGACGAGATAGGCAGCCATTTTACCGCTGCATACCATGACAGGATTGTGATCAGAAACCCCAGCCCCATCGACAGGTATTTTTGTTGAGCAAATAATTTCCACATGACTCTTGTCTGGCGTTAATTATTAGTTCGAAATGAGTGCCGTGTGGTGGAGTTGAATCATGATATCCACGGCTCTTATCGCGCAGTTATTGTTGTTGAACGGGCTAGACTAACAGGAAGTCAGTATCGCTTTCAAGCGGCAGTAAAAAGGGTTATTTCTATCTTTTTCTCGTTCCTGACTGAAAAGGGCATGAAGGCTATTTAGTAAAATTCCCGGGACACTTTTAATGCGGGACTTGTCCAAAGTAATTCAAACAAACCACTCGATAAGTCCCAATATGGGTCCTATAGTACCCATATTGGGACTTATCGAAAACCAGGCAAATGACAGCAATATCCATAGGTAACGCGCTTTTTAGCAAGACCAGGCAAAAAGTCCTGAGCTTACTCTTTGGTCGCCCCGATCAAAGTTTCTACCTGAATGAAATTGTTCGACTTTCTGATATGGGCAAAGGCACTATTATGCGGGAGCTTCAGGGGCTGCAGTCAGCTGGCCTGATACTTGTAGAGCGCATTGGCAACCAGAATCATTTCCGTGCTAACAAGAATAGCCCCGTATACGATGACCTGCGCGCTATTGTACGCAAGACATTTGGCGTTTCAGATGTTATAAAATCGGCACTTCAACCGATAGACGCGCAATTGCACCAGGTGTTTATTTACGGATCGGTGGCCCGCGCGGAGGATACCGCCAATAGCGACATCGATCTGCTGCTGACAGGGGAAGACCTCGCCTACGCCGAGGTGATGGGTTTATTGGGGGATGCCGAGAAATCTTTGGGGCGAACCATTAACCCGACCATTTATGAACCGGACCAGTTCAAAGACAAGTTGCGTAGGGAGAATACTTTTTTGACCCGGGTGATGGATCAACCCAGGTTATGGATAAAAGGAGAAACGGATGACATTGACCAATCTGGATAACCTGGACAAAACTGGCAAGCTCAAGAATGAACAAATGGCTAGTAGCTATGCACTAACCCGCCCTCACCACTCAATGCCCCAACAACTGACTCAAAAATAACTTAGCCCGATCAGTCGAAGGATTATTAAAGAAGGTCTCAGGGTCATCCACTTCCACAATCTCCCCAAAGTCCATAAACACAATCCGGTCGGCAACTCTGCGCGCGAAACCCATTTCGTGGGTGACTACAATCATGGTCATGCCTTCTTCTGCGAGTTCAATCATCACGTCGAGCACGCCGGCGATCATTTCCGGGTCCAGCGCGGAGGTGGGTTCGTCGAACAGCATGATTTTTGGTTTCAGGCATAGGGATCTCGCAATCGCCACGCGTTGCTGCTGGCCGCCGGATAACTGCGGCGGATATTTTTGTGCCTGCTCGGCGATGTGTACGCGCTCCAGATAATGCATCGCGGTTTCGATGGCTTCGGCTTTGGGGGTGCCTTTGTTTCGAATCGGGCCTATGGTCAGGTTTTCCACCACGGTCATATGCGGGAACAAATTAAAGCTCTGAAAAACCATGCCGACTTCGCGGCGGATATCTTCTATGCCTTTCATGCCGGGCAATACTTCCTGGCCATCCACCTTGATGGTGCCGGCCTGGTGTTCTTCGAGCTGGTTGATGCAGCGGATCATGGTGGATTTGCCAGAGCCCGAGGGCCCGCAGACCACCACCTTTTCGCCGCTGGCCACGCTGAGGTTGATGTCGTAGAGCGCGC
>CAXBMV010000486.1:0-3235 GCA_963976575.1 uncultured Gammaproteobacteria bacterium
ATAATACCGGCAGCGGCGTATCGTCGCCCATCGAGCCGGTGGCTTCCTGCGAGTCTTCGGCGAGCACGCGCAGAATCTGGTCGCGCTCCTCGTAGGAAATCTGAAACTGTTTCTCCAGTCGCTCCAGGGTTTCCTTGGTCATCGCCAGCGCGGAGAAGGGCGAGTTCGCCGGGTTGGCGCTGAGGTGCTGCAGGCGATCGCGCATCCAGATGTCGTAGGGATGGCGGTTTTGCAGTTGCTGATCGATATCGTCGGACAGCAGCAGCTTGCTGGTTTTGGTGTCTATGGCGATCATTTCGCCGGGTTTCAGACGACCCTTGGCGATGACGTCTTCCGGGGCATAGTCCCAGATGCCGATTTCCGAGCCCAGGGTGATGTGGCGGTCCTTGGTCATTACCCAGCGTGCCGGGCGCAGGCCGTTGCGGTCCATCACGCAGCAGGCGTGGCGGCCCTCGGTGAGGACGATGCCGGCGGGCCCGTCCCAGGGCTCCATGTGCATCGACGAGTATTCATAAAAGGCGTGCAGCGCCGGTTCCATGTTGTCGACGTTTTGCCAGGCTGGTGGAATCAGCAAGCGCATCGCGCGGAAAATATCCATGCCGCCGGTGAGCAGGAAGTCGAGCATATTGTCCAGCGAGCTGGAGTCCGAGCCGGACATGTTCACCAGCGGCTGTATCGCTTCGATGTCGGGCAACAGGTCTGACTTGAACTTGTAAGCGCGCGCGTTGGCCCAGTTGCGGTTGCCCTGGATGGTATTGATTTCACCGTTGTGGGCGAGGTAGCGGAAGGGCTGCGCCAGTTTCCACTGTGGCCAGGTATTGGTGGAAAAACGCTGGTGGAAAACGCAGATCGCCGATTCCATCAGGGGGTCGCCGAGGTCCGGGTAAAACACCGGCAGGTAGGCCGGCATCACCAGGCCTTTGTAGGAAAGTACGTCGCAGGACATGCTGGAAATATAGTAACAGTCGTTGATGCGGGCGTTTTCCAGTGCCTCGTGCTGCTTGCCGGCGGCACGGCGCGCGAGGTAGAGCGAGCGGTTGAATTCGGCGCGGGTCTGCTGGTCGTCGGCATTGACGTAGACGTGGTATATGCCCGGGAGTGATTTCAGTGCTTCTTCGCCGCAGGCCGAGGGGTCGGTGGGTACTTCACGCCAACCAACGAAGTCGAGGCCCTGGTCGCGGATGCATTGTTCGATGATGCCTTTGGAGACTTCGGTTTCGCCCTCGTGGGGGGATACAAAAACCAGCCCGACCGCGTAGCGTCTGGCGCAATGAAAACCCAGTTCCTCGGCTTTCGCGCGCAGGAAGCTATCGGGCTTTTTCAGCAGCAGGCCACAACCGTCACCGGATTTACCATCGGCCGCAACAGCGCCTCGATGTGTCAGCCGTGCCAGCGCTTCGATCGATGTTTTCACCAGCCAGTGGCTGGGCTTGTCGTCGATATTTGCGATCAAACCGAAGCCGCAGCTGTCTTTTTCAAAACTGGGCTGGTATAGACCTTTTAATTTGCTTGCTGTGCTCATAGCTGTATCCCGTAATACCTGGCGAGGATGCCAGTGAAATCTGCCAACCGATATGCGAAAAACGACATGGATGGGGCCGTTTTAACAAACGCAAAAGGGCAAATAGTATACTCGTGCCGCGCCAAATCATGAAATCAGAGCTGGCTGGCGCACCAAACCGGTGCAGGGCTCAAGCTTGCAGGGTTTGCTCGAACTGGTGCGCATCGTAATCATTGCTGACGCAGGCTTCACCCAGCGCGCGCAGCAATACCAGGTTGATCTGGCCGTCGACGGTTTTCTTGTCTATCGCCATGGCGTCGAGGTATTGCTGGCGGGTCATTTCGGGTGGTGGCCGCACCGGCAAGCGACATTTTTCCAGCAGTGCCTTGCTGCGCTTTGCGACGCTCGCATCGATCCAGCCCTGGCGTTCTGACAGGTCGATCGCCATCATCATGCCGGCGGCAACGGCTTCGCCGTGCAACCAGACGCCATAGCCCATCACATTCTCTATGGCGTGGCCGAAGGTGTGGCCGAGATTGAGTATCGCGCGCAGGCCGGATTCGCGTTCGTCGAGTTCGACCACGCTGGCCTTGGTCTGGCAGGAGACCAGTACCGCCTGCGCCAGCAGGGTGGCGTCGCGCGCCATCAGGCCATCGACATTGTCTTCCAGCCAGGCGAAGAATTCGGCATCGTGAATCAAGCCATACTTGATCACTTCGGCCATGCCGGCGCTGAGTTCGCGGTCGGGCAGGCTGGTCAGCGTGGCGATATCGATGATCACGCATTGCGGCTGATAAAAGGCGCCGATCATATTTTTGCCGAGCGGATGATTGACCCCGGTCTTGCCGCCCACCGATGAGTCTACCTGCGAGAGCAGGGTGGTCGGTATCTGGATGAAGTTTACCCCGCGCAGGTAAATGCTCGCGGCAAAGCCGGCGATGTCACCAACCACACCACCGCCGAGTGCAATCACGCTGCTGCGGCGGTCGTGACGGTTCTGCAGCAGCTTGTCGATGATGGTTTCGATAGCGGCCATGGTTTTGTATTGCTCGCCGTCGGCTAGTACCACCAGATCGTGGCGTATGCCGCAGGCATCCAGAGTTTGCTGCAGGGTTTTCAGATAGAGTCCGGCCAGCGTGGTATTGGTTACGATCAGCGCGCTGCTGCCGTGGATATGCGGGCCGATCAAGTCCGCCTGCGTCAATAGCTGTTCGCCGATGTAAATCGGGTAGCTGCGTTCGCCCAGATCCAGCGACAGTGTATGCATAGTACTCATGGATTATTTCAGGTAGTCGGGTAATTGACCGATGATATCAGTTGCCAGTTTGCGTGCCACGCGCTTGTCGGTTTTAACCGCGAGGTCTGCCAGTTTGAGATAAACGCTGCGGCGCTCTTCGAACATTTGCTCAAGGCGTTCGCGTGGGTTATCCGTTTGCAGCAGCGGTCTTTTCTTGTCGCGTTGCAGGCGCTGCATTTGCTGGTTTACCGAGGTGTCGAGGAAAACAATAAAACCGCGCTGTTTCAGTAGCGCCTGATTTTCCTCGCGCAACACCGATCCGCCGCCGGTGGCTATCACGCGATTTTCGTCGCCGAGCAATTCCACCAGCGCCTGGCTTTCGCGGTCGCGAAATCCCTGTTCGCCTTCGACGTCGAAGATGCGCGCTATGTCGACGCCGGTGCGTTTCTCGATAAAATGATCGCTGTCCTGGAATTCACGGTTGAGTTTTTTCGCCA
>CAXBMV010000487.1:0-3225 GCA_963976575.1 uncultured Gammaproteobacteria bacterium
GGGCGGCTGGACCACACGCCACTATGGCCGACCTGAACAGGGCTACCACGCCATACAGATGGAACTGGCGCAATGCAATTACATGGACGAGGTCGCCCCCTGGCACTACCAGCCGGAAGCCGCGCGGAAGCTGCGCCAACCGCTGAAGAATATCCTGCAGTCGCTGGTCGATCTGGAGTTATAACCATGTACCTGAAAAACAGCTGGTATGTCGCCGCCTGGGCCGACGAGATCGCCGGCGGCCTGCACGCGACGCGCCTGCTCGGTGAAAAAATCTGCCTTTATCGTAATAGCGCCGGAGAGCCGGTCGCGCTGGAAGACTATTGCCCGCACAGACGCCTGCCGTTGAGCATGGGCAAGTTAAAAGGCGATGCGGTTGAATGTGGCTACCACGGCCTGACCTTCGACTGTAGCGGCCAGTGCATCGCCGCACCCGCCAACGACAACAAAATTCCCGAGGGTGCGCATGTGCGCAGCTACCCGGTCAGCGAGCGCTATGGCCTGATCTGGGTCTGGATGGGTGACCCCGGCAGGGCCAATCACGCCGATATTTTCCAGGTGGACCATTTCGGTGACCCGGACTGGGGCTATAACCGCGGCGCCGCCATCGATGTGGCCTGCAATTATCAGTACATCAACGACAATCTGCTCGACCCCAGCCATGTCGCCTGGGTACACAGCAGCTCTTTCGGTGAAGCGACCACGCGGGACACGCCGCTACAGGTCGATGTCAAAGACGATGGCGTCATCGTCTCGCGCTGGATGTACGATTGCGCGCCAGCCCCCTTTTACAAGAAAGTGATTGGCTTCGACGGCAACTGCGATCGCCTGCAGCATTACGAAGTTCGCTTTCCCTCGCATGCCATCATTCGCGCTGTGTTTACACCAGCTGGCAATGGCGGCGAAAAAGCCGAACAGCATGCCGACACTTTCATCATGGACAGTTACAACTTCATGACCCCTGTGGACGAATTCAATACGCGTTACTACTGGTTTCAGCTGCGCAACATCCGGCCGAAAGACGAGGCCTTGTCGCAAACCATGAGCGACGGCGTCAGGGCCGCGTTCGAGGAAGACCGCCTCATCCTCAATGCGCTGCAACAGGGCATGCGTGAAAAACCCGAGGGGCATATCAGCATGCGCTCGGATACCGGCTCGTTTCAATTCAGACGCCGACTGGGCAAACTCATAGCAGCCGAACAGCCTGACCCGGGCTAGCGTGAGCGCTGCCGTATTTTTCGCCGCGATCAGCGCGGTCATCATCTTCGGCGGCTCGGCAATTGCTACCAAGATTGCCGTCTCCGGCATCGCCGCGATAGACGTCGCCATATTGCGCACCCTGATCGGTGGCGCCTGCGCCCTGCCGCTGGCATTGGCGCTGCGCATCCGACTCCCTGCAGAAGCAGGTCAACGCGGCTTACTCTTGCTCTCCGGATTTTGCGGCTTCATCGCCTTCCCGCTGCTATTCACCTTTGGCGTGATGCTGACCAGCGCCAACCACGCCACCATGATTCTCGCGATTCTGCCGATCATCACCGGGGCCATCGCCATGGGCTGGGACCGGCAAAAGCCGCGCAGACTCTGGTGGCTGGGCTGCGCCATCGCCTTCGCCGGAGAAATCCTGCTGATCTATGAGCCAACCGTCCCTGGCACCACCAGCGTAACAGGCGACATGCTGGTGTTGATCGCCAACCTGTTCGCCTCGGTAGGCTATGTCGCCGGCGCACGCCTGCAACGCAGTGGTTACTCGGCCCGAGGTACCACCTTCTGGGGGATTTGCCTGTTCGCGCTGCTGCTCATCCCGTTGGCACCCTTCATGCTCGACTTCGAGACTCTGGCCAGCGCTGGCAGTTACGCCTGGGGCGGCGTGCTTTACCAGGCCATAGGCGTCACCATCATCGCCTATATCTTCTGGTACTGGGCATTGGGTACCGGTGGTATCGCCCGCGTTGGTCTGTTTCAGTTTCTGCAGCCGTTATCCGGCGTGATGCTTGCCTGGTTAATCCTCGACGAGCGGCTTTCACTGCTATTCCTGTTATCCTCGGCCATTATCATGGCCGGTGTAATTTTGGCATTTCGCGCAAAATAGCCACATTTTGCTGAATTTGGGCACTTTTCACCGAAATTCAGACATTTTGATAGTTAGCGGAAGGGTCTGACCCAAAGCGGTCAATTAAATATCAGCTTTTCACCGATTTTTCACAGGCGAAACGTATAAATACAACTCGACAACCAAGATCTTGCGCAAGCGGGAGAAAACTGATGAGTGAAAATATTTTATACCTGGCCACCCTGATAATCGTGTCGCTGTCTATGTTCGCCTCGACGCAACTACAGGCGGCGCCCCACCCGATGGATTTCGAACGCGTCGAAGCCATGGCTCATAAAGGTCGGGGCAATGTCGACAAGGCCTATGGTTTTGTCAGCGTATCCAGCGACAGCCGCGGGGTCGGCAGCATCGAAGTGATGTTTTCCAATGGCAGCGGAATCGAGGCTACCTTCAATGCCCGCATAAAGTTTCTTGGCAGCAGCGGCGAAGTGCAGCGTGAAGTCGTACTGGGCCGTCATCTGCAAGCTGCCGACAGGCTGGGCGCCACCGAGGGCCGGGTTTCGCGACAGCTACCGGGCGAAGACTTCGCTTCGAGAGAGGTAGATTTCTACCTGTCCAACCTGCCCAATGGCGACACAACAACCGCTGCATTGAGCACGCCTGGCTGGACAGCTGACATCAAATGATTTCGGGGTCGAAGCGCAATCGGCTACCTTCTCAAGCCCGCGCTTCGGCTTTTTTTAACTCCGCGATCGCGTCCTGCGCGTTGGCGGTGCGCTGAGCGGATCATCCGGCCAGGGGTGTTTCGGATATCTGCCCTTCATTTCTTTTTTCACTTCGTGGTAGGACGAGCGCCAGAAACCTGCGAGGTCCTGCGTAATTTGCAACGGCCTTCCGGCAGGAGACAGCAGTTGTAGTTGCATCGGCAACCTGCCCTCGACCAGACTCGGAGTTTGTTCACAGCCAAACATTTCCTGCAACTTCACCGCCAGCACCGGCGGCGAACTACTGTAATCGATCGCGATCGACGAACCCGAAGGCACCTGCCAGCGCCGCGGCAATAGTTGATCAAGACGCTGGCGCTGTTGCCAGCTGAGCAAGCCCTGCAGGATACTGTTCAAATCTATTTTCTTGAAATCCTGCAACAGACTCACCTGCTGCAGATGCGGCCCAAG
>CAXBMV010000488.1:0-3219 GCA_963976575.1 uncultured Gammaproteobacteria bacterium
CACAGATGGAACATTCCTACCGTGACCGCCGTAGTATCGATGTAGCAGCTCACCTACTGGCGATGCAGGGAGAATACCTGCTGGTCGGCGCCGACCTCAAGAAACTGGTAATTGATTGACGCCCGCAGGCTAACTCGATTAAATCATCGGGTTTACGCTCAGGATCCAGACGATGATTTATCTGTTCGTGATTATCCTACTGCTGCTACTGGTTTACCTGCCGCAGTTCTGGGTGCAACGTGTCTTGCAACGTTACAATCAAAAAACCGAACAGAATTTTCCCGGCAATGGCGGCGAATTGGCGCGCCATCTGCTGGATCGCTACGACCTGCAGGAAATCAAGGTAGAAATCAGTGACAGCGGCGATCACTATGACCCAGGTGCCCGTGCGGTGCGGCTTACCCGGGACAAATTTGAGGGCAGGACGCTGACGGCGATTACTGTGGCCGCACACGAATGCGGACACGCTTTTCAGCACGCCGCCGGTCTACCGCTATTCATCTGGCGCACCAGGCTCGCGCATGTCTCGATCTGGGCACAGCGACTGGGTTCTCTGTTGCTCATGGCTGCGCCGATACTGGTATTGATTACGCGTCTACCCTCGGTAGCGTTGGTGAACATCAGCGGAGCCTTCCTGATTATGGGGTTCGCCGTGGCCATGCACCTGCTGACCTTGCCGGTTGAACTGGACGCCAGTTTTAACAAGGCCCTCCCTTTACTCGAATCTGGATACCTGAAGCAAGATCAGGTGCCCGCAGCTCGCCGTATATTGCGCGCAGCAGCTTTCACCTATGTTGCCGCCTCATTGTCGACTTTGCTCAATGTCTGGCGCTGGATTGCTCTGCTAAGACGCTAAGCTGGACGGTTAACGCAGGCACTTGATCGCGGTATGGGCTGGCTCAGGCCGACAATATCCTGCCCATTGCCTCATGTAGTTCGGGCATTTAAATTTGCAATAAATCCGACTGTTCTGATATTGTATACAACATGTATATTTTATATTTGGCAATTTCGGATGGATAAGCAATTCATCTACAACGACTTGAAAAAGCAAATCCTGACGCTGCAGCTGGAACCCGGTACCGCGCTGGATGAAGTGTCGCTAAGCGCACATTACAAAATTTCGCGCACGCCCTTGCGCGAAATTCTGCGCAACCTGGCCGGAGGTGGCTATGTCGACATAGTCAACAACCGCGGTGCCTATGTATCTGCGATGAGCCACAAGGTATTGCGTGATTTTTTCGTTACCGCACCCATGCTTTACTCAGCAATCGGGCAACTGGCAGCGCAGAATGCGAGGCCGGGGCAAATAACGAAAATGCGCGAAATTCAGGGTAAATTCCGTCTGGCTATCGAACAGAAAAACAGTGCAGACATGGTTTACTGGAACCAGTGCTTTCACGCCCTGATGGGTGATATGGCAGATAACCCCTACCTGAAACCCAGCTACGACCGCCTGCTGGTCGATCATGCGCGTATCAGCCAGACCTTTTATCGCCCGCGCGACAGGGAGATGGAAAAGCGCATGCACAGCGCGCTGACCCAGCACGACGAAATGATTGCCGCGATTGAAGCTGGTGACAGCCAGCAGGTGGTGGCTTTGATCGTCGCCCACTGGGAATTATCGCGCGACCTGCTCGAATACTTTGTCAAACCCGATCCGCTCAGCTTTGCAATGGAAGCCAGCGGGCTCTAACCAGGACCCAATGAATGAAATTCGAAGGCATATATACTCCAATCATTACGCCATATCACGATGATTTCAGCATCGACTATGAACGCCTCGGCGAGGTCGTCGACTTCCTCATCGACGCAGGCGTGCACGGCATCATTTCCTCCGGTACCACCGGTGAATATTATGCGCAATCGATGCAGGAGCGCGTCGAGTTGATGGGCTTCATCAACAAACGCATCGCTAAGCGCGTCAGCTTCATCGTCGGTACCGGCTCGATTCGTACCGAGGAGTCGATCGAATACGCGCAGGCCGCGGTGTCTTGCGGTGCTGATGCGCTGTTGGTGGCGACGCCGCCTTACGCGATACCCACCGAACTGGAAAACGCGCAGCACGCGCTGGCTATAGACAGCGCCGCCAATCTTCCGATCATGCTATACAACTACCCCGGCCGTATGGGCGCAAACATGGGCGAGACCTACCTTGAACAGGTGGGGCGCTCGCCCAATTTCTGTGCGATCAAGGAGAGTTCTGGCGATCCCAACCGGGTACATTTGCTGGCCTGTGACTTCCCGAATATCCAACTCGCCTGTGGCATGGACGATCAGGCACTTGAGTTCTTCGCCTGGGGCGCGCGTTCGTGGGTTTGTGCAGGCTCTAACTTCGCCCCGGAAATTCACATCGCTTTATACCAGGCCTGTGCCGTCGAAGGTGATTTCGACAAGGGGCGTCGGATTATGGCGGCGATGATGCCATTGATGCGTGTGCTCGAGCAGGGCGGCAAGTTCGTGCAATGCGTGAAACACGCAATGACTGCGCGCAAGTTGTCGTCGGGGCCGCCACGAAAGCCGCTGCAGGCGCTGAACAAGGAAGACATGCAAGCTCTGGAACAGGTTGTCGCTGCCATGGATGTCGCATTCAAGAAAATTCAACAGGGCGAGGATAATGCCTGAAGATCATCTCCGGGCTGAATTGGTCGGACCTTTGCCAGTCTCCCGGTTGAAGGCTTCCCGGTTCGAGCCTAAGGATTCCAGTTTCAAACAAACTGGCGGTTAATCGCGCAATGACTCACGTAGCACAAAAACCCGCCGACCTCGGTGTCGCTGGCTGGAATGCCTTGCTGCCCGAACGCGCTGCCCAGCCAGCATTGCAAGACGATGTTGAAGCCGACTATCTGGTGGTCGGCGCTGGTATTGCCGGGCTTTCCTCGGCCAGACGATTGCGCCAGCTGGATGCCCGGGCCAGTATCGTCATTATCGAGGCGCGCGAGATTGGTCAGGGACCGGCCGCGCGTAACTCCGGGTTCATGATCGATTTGCCGCATAGCCTCGCCAGTGGTAGTTATGGCGGCGATTACAGCGCGGACCTGCGCGATATACGGATGAACAGGGCAGCCATTGCCTTCGCAGCTGACGCTGTCGGGCAGTGGGGGATTGCTGCCTCGGCCTTCTCCCCGGTCGGCAAGGTGAACGCCGCTGCCGCCGCCTCGGGCGAACGCCATAATCGTGACTATGCGCGCCATCTCGATGCCTTGCAGGAGCCATATC
>CAXBMV010000489.1:0-3218 GCA_963976575.1 uncultured Gammaproteobacteria bacterium
CAAAACGGTCCGCACTGCCTGGGTATCTATTCCTGGCTTCAGCCCATACGTCTGGAGATCCCGGACAACGCCTGCGGCGCTTCCGGGATGACGTTTCTTTCTTTTTTTATGCGCGCATTTGCGCGTTATAGCTTACCGCTTTTTTGAACTGTGGGTTCACGCGGAGGCGCAGTGATCGCGGGGGGATTGGTGGGTGGTTCATTGAAGGTTTACTTATTGCCGAGTGCGGGTATCCAGGGGATAGCCATGCGAATCATCCAGGCTATTTCCTGATCGCGATATAGAGCGTGCTCAGAACCTGGTTACTGTTTTCGCAGCTGGACGGGTCGTTATTGTAAATCTCCAGCGAGGGGCGTTCGAAGTCGAGCCTGATCTTGTGCATGCGGCAGTGGCTGATCAGTGCGTACCAACCCAGTGGCAAAAATTCGTGGGCACCGCGCAGATGCATCTTGAAATAGAGGCCGCCGTGAAACTGACGCCGGGTATAGTTGGACGCCGGTGCATTCTCTGCCACCGGTATTGCAATCTCAGCATCGTATTTTAATTGCCCCGGATCGAAGTGATGATAGAGGCAAAGCGGCAGTCCAGCCTGGCCTTCGGCGGCGGCTTCGAGTGTGGCGATATCGCCCTTGCGCGCAGTTTCCAGCTGGCGCAGATTGCCCTGTAGCGGTATAGCCCAGTAGAAAAAATCTGCGAGTTCCTCGCGTTCGATAAAACTGATCTGAGGATGGGCTGCCTCGGCATTGACGTAGCCATTTAATAGCGCCAATCCGAGTTCGTAGTCGCGCCCAATCATGGGTTCCATCTGTTTCACCATGAAACGCAGGAAAAATGGCATCTTGCCGATCATTTCCCAGCTCACTATGGTGCTGTCCTGCTTTTCTTCGAAGCTCCAGTGCACTTGATTAATCGATTTGAACGGGCGGGTGAATTCGATTTCCTGCCGTATCGAATGGTTGGGATTGATATCGAGGTGGCTTAGCTTTCCGGCACCCACGCGTTCTCCGTCCCAGCTGAAATAACCGCCCTCCTGCTGGAACTTGTCGCTGTAATTAATCTCGGCTCCCGGTTCGTGAATCAACCAGGGGCTCCATTGTGGCCAGGATTTGAAATCGACGATCGCGGCGAACACCTGGGCGGGGGGCGCGGCAATTTCACGGTTTCGTTTTACCTGGAAGTCACCCTTCAGGCTTGCCAGGTAAGCTATCGCTGCCAGAACCAGCAGCGCTACAATTATTATCGCTATCCACATAGTCCTTTTGACCTGCATTGCGAATGCACCAACCACAGAAAAATGGCTGCGGAGATGCCGGATGAACTGAATATCATGCACATGACGATGATCTGGTAGCGGGCAGCAACCAGCGGCTCAGCCCCGGCCAGTATCTGTCCTGTCATCATCCCCGGTAGCGATACCAGTCCCACCGCCAGCAGTGAATTGGTAATCGGGATGAGTGCTGCCTGAAACGCGGTACTGCGCGCCCGTAAAAAGTCGCCGTGGTGATCGAGCTCGCTATAGAGGCGTTCTCCGGCGAGGCTGATACTGTTCATCGAATTGGAAAATATCATTCCGGCTAAAGGTATCAGCACGGACGGTTTAAACCAGGGATCCACATGTAACACCGCCTGAGAAACCACGACCAGGTTGACGATGCCTCCCCCGGCAATGGCGGCGATACTGATTCCGAGCAGCGCTTTACGCCCGACGGGCAGGGAACCGAGCGCAATCCAGCTTGCCGCGACCAGCATGAAACTGAGCACCAGCATGATTATCCAGGGGTGGTTTTCGGTAAAAATAAAGTTCAGCGCATAACCGATGATGAGCAACTGCATCAACATACGCGCCAGCGCTACGCTGGAATGCTTGAACTTGTCGGACCAGTAGTAAATGATTGTCATGGTTATCCCTACCGGGATAAACGCAACCGCTATATCTATCAGAGTTATCGAGTACATGATTTCGGGTCGCTTCTGGGTGACCCGCTAGCCGCGGGAATCTTCAGCGGTAATCATCCCAGTACTTTTGCGTACCCGCTTCGAGCTTGCCCTCAATTTCATCGGCGTCGAGCGCAAATCCGGTAACGTCGATGTGCATATTGTCGCGGGCATTGTTTTCCAGATAGCAGTAAATCGTATTGCGTAGTGAGATCAGCATCGAATCATCCAGCTCAAAATTAAGCTCACTGAGCAGTTCGCTGATTAACTCGAAGCTTAGCTTGTCCAGCGAGTAAATGATATGCACGCTATGGTCGTCAAAAGGTGCCGCCAGAAGTATGCCGTCGAGGCTCAGCAGTGCTTCACAGGCTGCGCTGGCCTGGAATGCCGGGTCGTCGCTGTGCTTGAGATAAACGAGGCGACATCGGTAGTGATCTGAATCCTCCATGGCCAAGAGCCTACGCCGCCGACCACAGATTTTCAATAGTGTCAGGCGAGGCGGGCGATGCTGACGCGCGGAAGTTCATTGGAATCCAGCAAGCATTGGACCTCTTCAAATCCCTGTTTTTGCAAAAGTTGTCGCACTGGCTGTTGCTGATCATAGCCGTGTTCGAGCATCAGGTATCCACGCTCTGCGAGGTAGGCCGAAGCACCGGCAATGATTTGCTCTAATGCCTCTAACCCGGTCTCGCCAGGGCTTAATGCGATGTAGGGCTCGGCAGGCAGGTCGCCCTGCGCGAGAAAAGGATGATGCGCGGCAATATAGGGTGGGTTGGACAGGATCAGGTCGAACTTCAGCCCGTCTTCTATGCGATCGAACCAGCTGGACTCGACGAATTCGATGTCGACGCCATGGTGAATGGCATTGGCGTGCGCCAACTGCAGGCAGGCTGGGTCGATATCGCTGGCCAGAAGATGACATAAGGGACGATGCTTCTTTACAGTTATCGCAATAATGCCGCTGCCAGTGCCTAGCTCGAGAATCCTCAACTCCTGCCCCACACGGCAGTGTTGCAGCGCGACTTCGACGAGCAATTCGGTCTCCTGGCGCGGCACCAGAGCGGATGCATTGGTGGTGAATTCCAGCGAGTAAAACTCACGCGAACCCAGCAGGTAGGCGACAGGTGTGGGTTTTATGCGCTGTTGCACCAGTGCCTGGAAACCCTTCCAGCAGGCCTCGTCCAGAACTTTTTCAGGCCAGCTGAACAGGTAACTGCGCGGCTTGCCGAGGCAATGTGCCAGTAACAATTCCGCATCCAGTCGGGGCGAGGCGCTGCAGACGA